>JADBYT010000014.1 GCA_020402865.1 Bacteroidota bacterium
ACGACCAGTGCAGAAAATCCCCGCTGGCCGTTGAGCCTGCCGAAACGACCAGTGCAAAAATCCCCGCTGGCCGTTGAGCCTGCCGAAACGACCAGTGCAGAAATCCCCGCTGGCCGTTGAGCCCGCCGAAAACAGCCCGCACTAAAATTCAAACGAAAGAAAAGCCGCTGTAACGTCAAGCGGAACCGGAGCGAGACAGCTCCGCTAAAGCACCGCTCGCAATTCAAACTCCACCCCATTCATCTGCACACGTCCGCCCACCTTCTGCCCAAGCAGCTTCACCCCCAGCGGCGATTGCGGCGAAATAACCATTACCTCCTGCCCTGCAACTTTTATCTTGCCCAGCGGCACGGTCAAATAAATAAAGCCTTTGTTGGTATCCAGCAAGTGGCCCGCTGCCACAGCATCGCCGCTTACTGTGGCGTGAAAGCGTTCTAGCTGGGTGCGCTGAGTGCGCACGGCGGTGAGTTGCTGCGCAAGCTTCTCCTGCTCCAGTTGAGCCATGGCCTGTGCCGTTTCATGTTTATCGCCGGCGGTGCTTTTGCCTTCGGCGCCGGCACTGAGTTCGGCGATAGCCTGGAGCATTGAGACTTCGCGTTGCTGTAAAATGTGTCGGCAGGATTCGTAGGCGGTTTGGCGGTTCATATATGGCAATAGTGTATTATTCTTACTTCAGAAAGTATTAATCAATTATTTGCAATAAACACGTTTCAATATTCGTCCAATGTGTGTTGAGATTTAGCGTTCGTACCTTTATCGGATGATCTTTATACATATAATTCAGCCGATAATCTTCATTAATAGTCGGGTACAAAAGCATTCCTGTTGCTTTCAACGATTTATCTGAACCATCCTCCTGATTAATCAGGTAACTAAACAACTGGTATAAATTTACCGGTTTAAGTTTATCGCCAGATTTATTTACATTCATTGTTTCCTTATAAAACTTGGTATCAATAATTATTTTTTCGTTTTCATTTTCAAGTGTAATATCGGTTTGCATTTCGGGTAAATAGGCCGAGTCGTTTATATCAGACGGAATAAATGCCCATTTAATTCCTTCTTTTCTGGCACCGGAAAAACGTGTCTTTTCAATCCGGTAAAAATTACGTACAAAAGCCTCAAACAAGAGTGCCATTTTCTTTTCATCGCGGGTGAAATCAGAAAACTGATAATTCCCTTTCTTTTCAGTAGGCAAAGTACTCTCAAAAACTATCTGACATATATTCATGACAAAAGCATAGAAACTGTTATTTCTGTGCAGCCTTACCTGACTGAAATGATGATGCGTAATCTCAATAAATGATACACCATACCACATCCGGCAAAGTGAAAACAATTCTTTTTTTAGCGTGTGGTTTAACAAGTCTGTTTTTAAAAGACGGTTAAGTGTGGAAAATAATATCTGATTGGGCAGTATATCGGCCGAAAAATCATCGAAACTGCATATTGTTCGTTGACGATGGATGATATTTTGTTTAAGTGTATCGCTAATCAGAAGTTTACCTTTCACGCCGTACGTTTCTGAAGTAACGTTGATATAATTTTTATCAATCCCACGTTTCAATAACCTTTTTGTGGCACTGATAAGTACTTTGGCGAAAAGATCAGGCAGCGTAGTACTTTGATCTACCGATATTTTTATCCGGTCTTTATCTTCTATCCTGTTCCACGCATAGCAAAGAAGATAGTAAATGTTTTCTACAGGAATGGCCATCAGTTAAGCATCATGTTGATACATTTAGTAATCTTCTCCTGATTATCAAACCATAATTCTTCCAGTAAAGGCTGTAGTTCAAACTTTACCAGTTCCTGCCACCAGATTTTTTCATCGCTGCCGGAAGTAAAGGAGCAGAAATAACTATGCCCGATCTGAAAGCCGATGCCAAGATTTACGTCTTCGGAAATTAATTGATTAACCTGCCCGACAGATTTACAGATATGTGTAATTATATCCCTGCTCAATCCTTTTGCAGCCATAAACTGGCTGAAATTTTCGTCGAAAACAGGCGATAAGGATACAAAGGCAAATCTTCGTCTGAGCGCATAATCAACAATTGCCAGCGAGCGGTCGGCGGTATTCATTGTTCCGATGATATACAGGTTTTCGGGAACATAAAACCGGGCTTCATCTTCTGAATAAGTAAGTTTGAGTGCGAATTTTTTATTGCGTTTATCTGCTTCAATAAGCATTAAAAGCTCCCCGAATATTTTGCTGAGATTTCCCCGGTTTATTTCATCAATGATAAAAAAGAAAGGTCTTTCAGGATGAGCCATTGCCCGCTGACAAAAAGAATAAAAAATACCGTCGCGCAGATCAAAACCACCTTTCAGCGTTGGCCTTATGCCTTGAACAAAATCTTCGTAACTGAATGACTGGTGGAATTGCACCATTTCTATATTCGAGTCCCTGACTTCGTGCATTATTTCGTAGGCGATTTTACGGGCAATAAACGTTTTACCTACACCGGGAGGTCCCTGCAAAATGATATTTTTCTTTCTTAGGAGCTGCTTTACTGCTTCCGAAAATTCCGCCTCTGCAATAAAAGGTTTATCTGCATCGTCAGAAAAATTATATGGGCTTATGTGTTCAGGTAATGCTTTGGCGGAGCTGTTTTTGGCATCAATTATTTCCCGTATAACCTCATATTCTGCTTCGGTAAGCCTGAATAAACTTCCCTGATTATTTATAAATACCTCGCAGTTTTCTAAGTCAGGATTGTGTTTAAGATCGTTCCAGCTTACCGGAATTTCCAATTTTTCAATCAGCTCAAACTCAATTTCTTCTCCCTGGCCACTATTATGCAATCCTTTGGTAACCTGATAAATGGCTTTAATTTGTTTGGTAGGCGAACTTTCGTAGCCAATAATAAGATCGCCGGGACTTACGGCCTCAAAGTATTTATAGATGCGTCTTTTATTTCCTTTTTCATTGTGCGATGTATAGGTTTGCTTTTGTCCCTCGGCGTGGTTGCTTATGCTCCATATATTAGGATTGGCATTGAGCCACCAGAAATTTAATTCCTTAGGAATCTCCTCTGTTTCAGTTTCCGGTTCAACAGTCTGGTCAGGCGAAAGCGGTGCAGGTACGTCGTTTTTATAATTCAGGAAGTTTGCCTCCAATACTTCGGTAAGTTCCGGATACAAACGCACGTATTCCGAAAAAATAAGGTCGTGTTTAATTGTGGGACTGAATGTATCGAGGCGAAACAGGTTCTTCTTTTGATCTTTAGTACCGGCCTTGTACAGATATGACTTATCGGTGAGCCATTTTACCTTGCGTCTATGCTTAAACCCGGCGGCTGACTCGTCAAAATAGTAATCACCTTCAATTACACCGATCCCCAAACAGGTATTGGCGCCTTTACTGGCAAAAACCACATCGCCTATCGCTGCTGTTTTGAAAAGCCATGAGTTCCATGATTTATTCGAACTATCGTCGGCATTTAACCCTAAGGCAATATTCATTTCTGCCCGGGAAGAGAAATTATTGAGGTTAGCCAAGTCAAAATCTATTGCAACAATACCCTCTTTATAAAATCGCTCCCACTCCGAAGCCTGATTACCTGGGGCAAATTTGAAATAGTTCCTGCTGGTATTATTTAATCGAAGTACATCGTCTTTGCAGCCATCAAGTATATTGAATGCCGACTCATAACTATTTATTTCGGTTAGGTCATGTTTATGTTCATCTCTCACCGATGCTCCGGATAGTATTCCGGCTTCAGACTTGGTTCCGAGGCGTAAAAAAAGTTGAAAGGCATCTTTGTGTGATTCTTTAACTTTAGGATATAATGCAATCCAGCAAAAATGACTCCCAAAGTTAGAGGGGCCGTCAAAGTCAACCCAATGGTACGTATAATCCGGCAACTGTAATTTCTTTAGAAGATCATTGCAAAGCTGCTCCAGATACATTTGCACTGTTTCTTTCTCCTTTCCCCACTTTTTCCTGTAAAAAAAAGTATAAAATACACTCCACGGTTTCTGCCAGTTGGCAAACATATCGCGCTGTCCAGACTGATATTTTTCAAGCTCCGTTATCAATCCTTCCGGTAAGTGAGCAAAGTAGTTTGCATCCTTTTCCCTGATGTGTTTTTTTATTTCTTCCGTCTTTTGTTCCGTAATAAGTTCTCCCCTCAATAACTGCCTCGCAAGCTCGGCCCTGAGTAAATTTACCGGCTGAAATCCGCTTTTAGTATCGCCATATTCGTTTACCACTTCCTGCAATACTTCAGCCGGAAGCGCATTTACGACTTCATAAAGTGAGGCTGTATTGCGCGAATAATGTTCAAATTTTGAAGCAAGTTTAGTGATATACTGAAATTGTATTTCCATATTCCGGTGTTTCTTATTAATAAATAGTTAACGACTTATACCTGTCAATAAACCGACTTAAAAATACTGATTTGAATTCAATAAATTCTCTATTAAAGTATATCCGATAATTCTAAAAATAGCCATACAATCTCCAACTACGTTCTTTCATTTAAGGCAAAGAAATACTATTAAGCTGTACCCGTACTATATGATGTAACGGCAGGATTCGTAGGCGGTTTGGCGGTTCATGGAGGGTAAGATAACAACGTAATATCAGCACAAAATAACTATCAGCAACTACTTCTCAACCCACATTGTATCTGTAAGCACGGGAGAATTACTACGCTGCGCACGGAACAAATAATAATTGTTTGTGCCATGCATGATTTGTACACGAAGCGGAATTTTCTTTCGCTCATTAATGCTGCTGTCTGAAGAAGGGAATGTAGTGCTTAGCAAATACAACTCACAGGTACATTCATTTACCCAGTTTACACGGTAGTGCGCACGATACCCTGTGGACTTTTCTGTTTCGATTTGAGCAGTATCCTGTCTTTGTATAATATGACGGTACTCTTTCCCATCGCGTACAAACCGATACAGGAAATTTCCGTTTTTATATTTCGTACACTTTGCAGATGTAGTTGTATCACTGCAGGCAGCCACGAACATGAATGAAATAGATATTCCGTTAATTAATAACGAAGAGACACGAAAATTACTACGCGGGATTATTCTCATACAGTAGCAAAATCAACTCCTACAACCCCTTCACCAGCTTCCGCTCAAACGTGCCGCCTTCTGAGCGCACCTGCAAAATGTACACGCCTTCAGCCACATAATTTGCGGCACTCATGTTGAATACATTGGTAGTGCCTCCGGCGGCAAAAAGCTGGCGGTCTTCCACTACACGGCCGGTGGCATCGGTAATGGTAATTTGCAGCCACTGATCGGTTACGGAATAAAAGCTGAAACTCATTTCGTTGCCGAAGGGATTGGGGCCGCTCATAATCAGCTGGTCGCTGCCGCCTACGTTATTCGGA
This sequence comes from Bacteroidota bacterium, assembly GCA_020402865.1. NCBI lineage: Bacteria > Pseudomonadati > Bacteroidota > Bacteroidota bacterium. The sequence goes on from JADBYT010000014.1 coordinate 5,361, forward strand.
TTGCCATTGAGGCTGAGGTTTGCGGCGCAGAAATCGGGTTTGCCGTAGCCGAGGTAGGTGTCGGGCGCGGTGTACTGGCTGGCGCTTTGTTTAATAATGTCCATGAGCTGCACGTTGGTCATGGTGGGATGCGCCTGCCACAAACAGGCCACCAAGCCGCAAAGCACAGGCGAGGCAAAGGAAGTACCGTTGCCGGTAAATGTGCCGCCGCTTGTGCCGGCCACTACGGTGCTTTGGCCTTGTGCGGCCACGTCGGGTTTCACATCGTTATCGGCACTGGGGCCGCGGGAACTGAAGCTGGCGTAGTTGCCAGCCGGATCCACCGCACCAACGGCCAGAATGCTGTCGGCATCGGCCGGAGCGCCAATGTAAAACCATGCGCTGGAGCCGGAGTTGCCTGCACTGTTGCACACCACCATGCCGCGCGAAGCCGCAAAATCAGCCGCACGGCTGCTGGGTGCAGTGTTGCCGTCCATATCGGCATAGGTGTGGTTTTGCGCCGGATCATCAAACGTGGTGTAGCCGAGCGATGAGTTGATTACATCAGCGCCCACACTGTCGGCATATTCTGCGGCGGCGGCCCAGAAGTACTCCTCCACAATATTTTCGGTGGGCGCATCCTCACTGCGCAGCAGCCAGTACGAGGCTTCGGGCGCTGTGCCTACAAGCTCGCCCGGCAGGTTGGCGCCCATGCACGAAAGCACGTAGGTACCGTGCGTATTGTCTTCGTACACCGAGGTGTCGTTCATTACAAAATCCCAGGTACCCAGTATGCGGTTGTGTGCACGCAGCGTATCAAACGCGGTCATGTTGTTCACATTATTAAAACCGGCATCAATTACCGCAATCACCATTCCCGCACCACGGTAGCCGGAGTTGTGCAGGCACACGCCGCCAATCATATCAATCTGATTAAATGAGCCGCCGTAGTTGAGCATGGTCGGACTCACATTCACATTGCGTTGTGCCGAAGGCGGAGCCGTTGAAATCGTTTCGGCGGCCCATTTATCGGTTTCAGCGGCTGATGCGTTGCGCTGTGCAATTTGCTGCGTATTTACCACAAACGGCAACGCGGCAATGGCATTAAGCGCATTGGTATCGTTTGTAATAATTACCACGCCGTTCAGCCATTTCGAGCGGGCGCGCACCGTTACGCCGGTTGCCGCCACGGCATTGATGTAGGCAGGTGTAACCGGCAAATCGAGCGAGTCGATGGCAAGTCCCTGTGCCGTGCGGCGGTTCAGTGCCCGCGCCGAAAGGTAGGCCGACGGATTAGCCAGTGTGTAAGTCGCATTGCCTTTATCGCTGAACTGCACCCAGTAGCGGGTTTGTGCTGCGGCTTCGGCCACTGAGGCAAGGAATAAAATGGCGAGTAAGAGTTTCTTCATTTCAGCGTGTTTATGCGTTCGGCGTGAATATGCCGGTTTATCAAATATGTAGTTTACCAGCCGCTTTATCAAGCGCGTTTTTACAACCGGCCTCAATGCTTTCACCAGCGGCAATTTACTGATGCCCCCATTCCACCACCTTTGCCCGATACACAAGTCCGCCCGCAATGCGCGTAAGCACCGAGCTGGGCGCAAGCGTGGTATCAAACACATCCACCACCTGCTTTTCAATCAGGCCGGTGTTCCGGGCATAGCGTTCGGTGTAAAGTTTATAGTAAAGGCGGTTGGTATCGGCTTTCTGGATAATGAGTGCGGTGGAATCGAAATTCAGACTGTTGAGTGAGTACGGCTCATCGGCGGCGGTGCATTTGTAGATCCAGCTTCCGAGCGTGTTAAAGCTGTTGCCGTCCCACGAATTTCCGCTGCGCAGCGGGAAATTCAGCCGCACATAGCGCACATTTTCCTCCACACGCTCATACGTGGTTGCTGTGCGCTGCGCACTCCACACGCGCGCCAGTGTCCACGGCAGATTACTGTAGGGCACGGTGTCGTTGTAGTAACGCACATAACGCTCAAGGCGCTGCGCAGGGCGGCCCTCGTTGTCGGCAAAAACCGATTCGATGATTTCTTTCAGCTGATAGCGGTAATGTACGGTATCGCCGTTGAAATCGTTATATACAATCGAATCCACCTCGTAAATCACATAATCGCCGGGCGTGGTGCGTACGTAGTTGTAGCCGGTATCGGGCACGGGCTGTTCATCGGGCTTGCAGGCAGCCAGCGGGGCAAGGGCAAACACGATGTAGAGGAGTTTTTTCACCGACTCTAATTTACTGCAAATTGGGCAAAGGTTCGCCGGGGTTTGAGCGGTCAATGAAACCGCCGCCCACTAAATCATCACCTTCATAAAACACGGCGCTCTGGCCCGGCGCCACACCACTCACCGGCTGGTGAAACATGGCGCTTACACGGCCGTTTTCCTCGCGCAGCGTGGCTATGCTGCCTGCGTCTTTGTAGCGGATTTTGGTTAATCCTTCAAAGCCTTCGGGCAATGCGGCATATTTTACAAGGTTGTAATCGCGCACCCACATGTGCTGGCGCTCGAGTTCGAGTTTGGTGCCCAGCATTACCGTGTTGGTTTCGGGAATGATCTGGGTGACAAACATGGGTTCGCCAAGCGCAATTTCGAGGCCTTTGCGCTGGCCAATGGTGTAAAACGGATAGCCTTTGTGCTTGCCCACCACAGTGCCGTCGGCCAGCACGAAATTGCCGCCGTCCACTTTTTCTTCCAGCCCCGGTACACGGCGGCGAAGGAAAGCGCGGTAGTCGTTGTCGGGCACAAAGCAAATTTCGTAGCTCTCACTTTTGTTGGCCAGTTCGGCATAGCCCGCGTCGAACGCCATCTGGCGGATTTCGGCTTTGCGGAATTTGCCAAGCGGAAAAATGGTGCGGCGCAAACTGTCCTGCGTAAGGCCCCAAAGCACATACGACTGATCTTTGTTGGCGTCAAGTCCGCGCGAAATTACGTGGCGGCCGTTTTCTTCGCGCACCTGCGCATAATGGCCCGTGGCGATAAACTCGCAGTCGAGCTGATCGGCACGTTTGAGCAGGGCTTCCCATTTAATGTGTGTGTTGCAAAGCACACAAGGATTGGGCGTGCGTCCGGCAAGGTATTCATCCACAAAATTGTCGATGATGTGATTGCCAAACTCGCCGCGTATGTCGAGAATGTAATGCGGGAAGCCGAGATTAACGGCCAGTGTGCGGGCATCGTTTATCGAATCGAGGCTGCAGCAGCCTGTTTCCTTGCGCGATCCGCCGGATGAGGCATAATCCCATGTTTTCATGGTAATGCCAATCACATCATACCCCTCTTCATGCAGCATGAGCGCCGTCACCGAACTGTCGATGCCGCCGCTCATGGCTACAAGTACTTTTCCTTTTTTACTCAATTTATTGTCCTCCCGGCGGCTTTGGTTCGCCGCCACCGTTTTGTTGAACTTCCTGCTGCATTTTCTGCAGTTCTTCGGGCGTAATCAATGTTTCTTCGCCCTGCATGTCGCCGTTTTTCCAGGTCTGCCGGGCCCGCTCTTTTCCGTCGCGCAGATAAAACACCCACACGCCGTCTTTGAGTCCTTTTTTGTAATTGCCCATAATACTGATGCGGCCATCTTCATAATACCATACTGCGCGGCCTTCGGGGTTGCCCATTACAAAAGTGCCTTCGGCTTTTTTCTGCCCTTCAAGATAAAATTCCTGCCAGGCGCCATCCTGCAAATCGTTTTTGTAGGCTTTCTTTTCAAAAACCTTGTTGGTACCGGCGTAGTAGGTTACTGAAAGTCCTTCCTTTTTTCCGGCTTTGTAATTTTCTTCACTCAGCAGCATTTCCTCGCCGTCGTAAAAACGCCAGGTGCTGTCTTTTTGCTGACTGATGTACTTTCCTTCGGCCTGTTTTTTTCCGTTAATCCAGTAAAGCACCACGTAGGTGGTTTTGGCATCGCGGAAAATCATATCGCGCATTACGCGGCCTTCGTTGTCGTAGTAAGTAAACTTACCCACGGGCTGGTCATCTTTAAACTGGCCCACATACACCACAATGCCTTTATCGTCGGTTTTTCGCCAGGGGCCCTGCTTGCGGCCTTTATCATCCACCTTGTTGGGATAACCGTCGGCCGCAGGGGGTTGGGCAAATACGGAAACGGCTGATATACAAAACATCAGCACCAGAATGAGGCGAAAAGGAAGGGTGTTTTTCATTGATAATACAAATTTACGAAGAAACCGGTTAGCTGGCCTTTTTTGAAGTGAAGCAAATTGCAGACCAAATTCATAAGGTGCCTGATATGGATTAGTAACGGGTGGGGGTGAAAATTATTTTTCGTGTAATGGGCTGAGAAACTGTTTAAGAATTATCCTTCGATTTTGTTATGTCCCATTTTCCGTCATACTTCGTTGACTTTTTTGCCCAGATCATCTCCGATATGCGCTGCAAAAGTCGCCTCGTCTGACGAAAAATGGCCTCATAACAAAGTTCAAAAACAATTCTTAAACAGTTTCTTAGGGTAAACCGGAAAGGAAACACATACGATTTGTAAACTAAATCTGTTCAAAAATCAGCATCCGGGTTTTGAAAAGAGGCATTTAACTTCGGCATAACAAACACTTACACATGGCAACCCGTTTCAGCATATACGAGCTTCAGTTAACACATGCGGCGTGCAGGTTAACCGTTCATCACACCGCAGCGCAGGCCACGGTATTTATTCAGCTTACCAGCGGCGAAATTGGCAAATCAGATTTCAAAACCAAATACCGCCACTATTTCTGGCAGTTAAAACTGGGTGGCGGACTGCTGCTTGAAATTCCGGAAAAAAAAGCGGCCGATGAAGAAGCCCTTGAGAAATGGGTAAAAACAATATTCGATGCCGTGGCTGATTTTTCGCGTGCAGGCGGAAACAATGGCGCACAGGAAACCGAAAATAAAAACCGGCTTGGCGATACCGATTATCTTTTCCCCACACATCTTGATTTACAGGAACAACCCAAACGGTTTACCAATAAATTCGAATTCAAAAGCCGTGAACCCGAACCGAACAGCGAGGCCTTGCCGGCAGATAAATCGCTGCCCAAATCGCCGGGATTTGTAGAGCGTGAGGTTTTTTTCGGTACCAACCGGAAATACCTGAGCGATACGGAAACGCTTCAGTTTTCGGCCAAACGCAATGAGCGCAATTTACTGGGCTGTTGCAAAGTGAGTATTCCGGAAAACCATATCACCGGCGAAATTGAGCGCCCCGCCTGGTGGCAGAAACTGGCGGGCGTGCAACCCAATCCGGCCAAACACATTACCATTCTCAGCTCGGTACTGATTGAACGCGATCAGTTTATCGGCAGACTCCGTGAAAACAGCACGTCTGCCGACATGCTGCTGTTTGTGCATGGCTACAATGTGGAGTTTGAAGAAGCCATTTTACGGGCGGCGCAATTAGCATGGGATTTGAATTTTACCGGTTCGGCACTCGCCTACTCCTGGCCCTCGCAGGGCAGCGTAGAAGGCTACTTTGCCGATGAAGCCGCCGCCGAATACTCGCGCCCGCATTTTATGGAGTTTCTGCAAACCCTGCTCAGCGGCACCAGCGAGGGCCGTATTTACATCATTGCACACAGCATGGGCAGCCGCGTGGTAAGCCGCGCACTCGAAAAAATGCACGACACCGGCATACCGTTCGGCCACCGCATCAGCCAGCTCATTTTTGCCGCACCCGATATTGACGCCGCCGTGTTCCGCGAGCAAATCAGCCCGGCCTTTGCCCAGCTCCAGCAAATCACGCTCTATGCGTCCGACAATGACCTCGCCCTGCAGGCCTCACAGAAACTGCGTTTCGAATATCCCCGCGCCGGACAGGCCGGCGCACACATCTGCATACTTAACAAGGTGGATACTATCGACGCATCCGATGTGCGCACCGATTTTCTGGGGCACGGTTACTTTGCCGCCACCCTGCCGCTGCTCAACGATATTCACAGCGTAATTTTCCACGCACAGAAACCCGAAGGGCGCATGCTGAAACAGGTGGCCGCGGGAGGCGTGAAGTATTGGCGGTTTGCGCGGTGATGGGCCTCGTTAAATCTTCAACCACTTAATGGTTGACACGCTGTTCTTACAATGTATCTGAAGGAAATAAATTCCACGCTCAAGCATAGCCACATCAATACGCTGAGCGGTTTGTGCTGCACCCGCCAACCAACTCCCCGAAGCAACCAGCTCTCCCACACTATTATAAATTGTATAGCTGGCATTATCGGCAGATGCACCAGATAATTGTACATCAAGAAATTCACTCGCCGGATTGGGTGAAAGTGAACCTGCGGTTACTGTTGTATTTATTCCCGTAGAAAGCTGCCCTTCGTTATACAGCATTACAATTTCTTCGTAATTAATTGCCCGGTCATACAATCTGAAATCGTCAATCAGTGAGTAAGTCGGGTCGTTAAGCGGGGCATTGCTGCCTCCCAGTTTATTCAGTGTGCGGTAAACCGGTTGCGGAGGATAATTTGTGATGGTAGTGGCAACAAGTATCGTATTCATCCAAATTTCATACTGGTTGCCTCTAACAATATATACAAGGTGTGTCCATGTATTGAGCGGCAATACGTTTGGCGAAAAACAGGCATCACCGTTGCCGTTGCTGTCGTAATTTTCATTGGTGGGGCAGCCATTATAGGAATGAGAAAGTTTGCCCACCACATTATCAATTACATATCCGTTACTGAAATCGTATAAGCGCGGATAAGCTTCTGTTTGTGTTACATTCACCCAGGCACTCACACTGTAATTGCCGTTTACCCAATTGGCAGCAGGCAACCAGATGAAATTGGTATTGCCGGTTACTTCATAACAATGGTTAGGATTTCCGAAACGGTCAGTGCCGTATAAAGCGGTACCGGCAGGTGTACCATGCAGCGCACCTCCTGCATAATCAAGCGTATTACTATCGAGCGGATACCAGGCCGCTAAACTCAATACTGGCACTGCCTGTGCGCTAAGCATCACTGGCAAGGCTGTAAATACACACAAAAAAGCAACTATGGCACGCATATAACGGTTTTCCTGCAAAATTAGCCGGCAGTTGCACCCGGCTCCTGCCGTTTAAGTGCATTTTTGCACACCGCTCAAGCTATCACACAAAGTTAGAGGCTGTTCGATTTTTTTCCTGCCCTCCTCTCCGAATTATCCTTGCAGTTTTTTTTAGAACTCATCTCAAAATTGTTTTTCGAGATTTTTCCAAGTATTTTTTGATATGGCGAATATCATTTCGCAGCGCATAGTTGGGAACTCTGGGCAAGAAAGGATGTGAAGCCAGATCAAAAAAGACGCAGTGAAAAAGCCGGAAGGATAATTTTGAGATGAGTTCTACAATTGTTTCCATGAATCCGCTGCAAAAGCAGACTCAATTCATTTGATCATTCCGGCATACGAAATACAATACAATCCATACCCCGAAAAACGTCCAACCTAAAGGCAAGTAATATACTTTAGCCATTGAGCCGCATGCAGCTTTCAAAAACTCCGCATACCTTTATGCCATGCAACTTCTCACTGCTCTTTCCATCCTCCTCTTCCCCACCCTGCTAAACGCACAACACGACTGGAACCGGGTAAAACCAGTTCGTTTGGCGGCTCCGCAATGGAGTGCGCCCGCTACCACCAAACCCACAGGCACCGGCATGCTCAAACAGGTAAGCATGCAGGCCAATCAGATTACCGATGGTTATGAATGGCGCGTAAAAAATGCCCTGCCCGATTATTTCTGGTCCATACCCAACACCTTCGGTTCTAAAAGCCCGGCCCTGCCGACAACCTATCCCGCATTTTACAACATGCACACCGTTACACTTGCCTGGCACGACAAAGGCATCGTGTATTACGTATATAGCGATTCGTTGCTGTTTGTGGCCGATTCGGCCAGCGGCGATGTGCATTGCGCGTATGATCTGGGCGCATACATGAGCAGTCCGGCCACGCAGCCCGGCGAACAGCGTTTCACGCTTCAGGAAATCCGCTTTGCCCGTCTTGAGGATTCCGTGCTTTACATTGCGGCATTTCATAATACGTATGCCAAAAGTTCGGGTAATCAAAACGGCTACATTACCGCCATACATACCGGTACGCATCAGGTAAAATGGCGTTCGGCAGCACTGGTAAACAATGCCTCCACCTTTGTGCTGCGCAACGGCTACCTGATTTGCGGCTACGGTTTCACGGCCGAACCTGATTTTGTGTATGTGCTCAATGCCAGCTCCGGCGAAGCTGTGGCCTGTGTGCCGGTTAAATCAGGCCCGGAAACAATCTTCGAAAAAGGCAACAAGTTGTATGTGCGCACTTACAACACCGATTATGTGTTTGAAATGAAGTTGCCGAAGAAGAAATAACCCGGCGGTGAATGTGTACGTGTAACCCGGATATTACTTCGGGCGGCGTTTCTGTTGGGAAGACCGGCTCGCCGGCGGCTTTTTTTGAAACCTGCTTTTCCACCAGTAAATACCTCCCGCAACCAGCGAGGCCAAGGTAACGCCGCCCACCAGCAAACCATTTTCATAATCGGCAGCGATTTTCTTTACTTTACGGCGCAGCGATGATTTGCCTTTCGAATTCCACAGCCCGGTATGATAGCTGGCCAGCTCCGGCGGCAGTGAAACGGGCATAATACAAATCGGAATCACTTCAAGCATGTCCTGCTGTGCAAGTTCCATGGCCAGTTGAAATTCTTCATACACGGTGCGGCTGCTATGCACCGAGTGCGGCGAAATAACAAGCACTACCGCCTGCGACTCCTGCAGTTGTTCCATGCTCTTCCTTCGCCAACGGTCGCCGGGAAGAATTGCTTCGTAATCAATTAGCGGTATGCAGCCGCAATCGCGGATAAACTCGCAGATTTCGCGGGCCTGTGCCTGATCGCGGCGGTCGTAGCTGATGAAAATGCGTGCAGAAAACATAAATGATTGTGAATTAATCGGGCATCAGCACCCTCACTTGGGCAGGAGTTCAATAATCGTATTCACAAGTTCTTCGCGGTTTGCGGCAATCTGTTCGGCCTGTTGTTTACGCAGCAGCTCCAGCAAACGCGGTTTCGGATAGGCGCGTGTAAATTCGGGCAAATAGATCGCTGTGGCGTGTGCTCTACCGTTTACATAAATCACAAGCGGACTTTCCGAAAACACGTATTCATTGCCATACGGTTCAATGGCCGACGAATCAATGCCCACCACAAACACCAGCGGCGCATCATATCCAAGCGTAAAGCCGGTTTCAGTTTCAATATGCTTACGCTCGGCCGGAAGCAAACTGAAATTGCCCGAAGTCTGATACACCCTGCGCGATGCGCTGAACAGCGGTACACGATACATGTCTTTTTCTGTACGCAGCCGGCCCAACGATTTTACAAGCGGATATTTTTCGCGCAGTTCAAGCACACCCTTTCCGCTAAACTGTACAAACACAGTTTTCATTTCCGGCACACGCACCGATAAACTGATGTGCCCATCGCTGCGTGAAGGAGCAGAGCGGGCAAGCGTATTGTTTTGCTCATCTACCAGCGTGGCCGTAATGCCACTCAGGGGTGTACCGTTTTTATGCTGAACAACAATTGCGTTGTAATTCAGTTTGTGTGTGCGAAACGGACTGGTAAACTTCATAACCAGCAGCAACGTGATTGCAAGTAACACACACACAGAAATGGCCAGTAATAATATGAGCCAGCGTTTATTTATACGCGAAAGCGCATTGAGCAACTTCACCTGATTATGTGTGGACCAGTCGATAATATTAAAATGATCAAAGCCACCGCTCCCGATGCTTTTGTCGATGCGAACCGGGATAATGTGTTTATTCTTACTGCGGTGAAGTTGCAAGGCCTGCTCAAACTCAAACCGGATACGCCCGTTTTTAGTGAGCGATGTATCCGAAAGCAGCACCACAATCACATCAGCACTGTTCATTTCATTCGTAGTCCGGATCTGCCATTTTTCGCCGGGTTCAATGTTTCGCAAATCCTGAAACGGCTCATGCCCGTGCCCGTAGAGAAAATCAGCAATACGGTCGGCCGCGTCTTTGTCTTCGCGCGCATAACTGATAAACACGCGTTTCTTTCTGAGGTACATGCGGGGTGTGTATTTTCTCCGTAAAGGTGTGGAAGGTGTGGTGAACGGTTATCCGCAGATTTGGGGATATTGAAAAGAAGGTTATTTACAATACAACAAAAATGCTTAGCCAATTTGTTGTAATATGCATTAAAATACTAACTGAAATGAAAAGAAAAACCAAAACCAAATTCGCACCAATTCCCTGGTGCACGGCAAAACGATATGTAAAAAAGTGGCTTCAAGCAAATCCGATAGGTACTACCTGTTATGTCGAACTACCATATTCAGATATTACCAACCTGATTGAACGAAACGATTTAAGTAACGATTCCAATGCCGCAATCAGAATTTACTTAGGTATAAACGATGAAGGAAAACACACCACAGTACTTATTGCTGCACGCACGGCTAAAAATGGCACAGAAGAGGTTGGTAATGATGTGACGCAATACGGCGAAAACTTTGGCACACTTTGCCCTCCATATAATTTTCAGTCCGATGCCCAATCGCTTGCCTCAGTAGCCATGAACGAACTGATAAACCCGGATATCAATATTGACCCGCGTTGCGAAGAGGAAACAATAACTAAAAAAAAAGTTAGCAAAAAGAAATAACAAAAAGCCACCTGCACACTACATGCAGGTGGCTTTAAACTGCGCATTACTTATTATTTAACTCCTCAAGTTCCTGCTGCAGTTTAAGCAGTTCAATTTGTTTTTTGAGTCTTTCAGTCTCATCGGGATTAAGTTTGTCGTACAATCCGACTGCCGCATCGGCTGCTTTTCCCAAACTCTCAGCCGAAGGCGGCTCTCCGTTGATACTTATTTTGGTTAATGCGCCCGTAGTGGGATCAAACTTCACTTCGTATTTCGACTTAAAATGACCAGCTTTGATTGGAAGCTGGGCCACTACTCCGGCCTGCGCCATTAGCAATAAAGTATCTTTTATCACTGCATTTCCTTTCCTTATGGCCACACTTACCTCACCGGGTATATTGTAGTAAAAGCTACCTTGAGATTGACCGTTTTCAGAAGAACCATTTTTTAACTGAAATGGTTTCTTTGTAATACTTACTGCGTATTTTACACCTTCAGTTTTTGATCTGAAATCAGCAGGCAGGTCAACTGAATCTGATGATGCTTTTAATCCACTCTTTTTATCAAATGCAAAAAGTGTTTTTGTTTCACCGGGATTTGATAATACAAATTTCAGCTTAATTGTTCTGATGCGTTCTTTGCCTACAATCTGAACTTCAATATCCTGCATTTTCTTTGTAATTGCCTCATTCATGAGTTTGAAGGTCTCGGCTGTTAACGCAAACTTTGATTGGTTAGAAATAAGATCGACTTGATTATTCTTCAATCTTTCATATTCTTTTTGAAGCTCATCCACTTTGTTTTTTCTATTTAGGAAATCTTTGCCTTGCTCAGGTACAGAAGAAGTTGTATCTTTTTTTGATTGTGATTGTGATTGTGATCTTGAACGTGATATTATTTTTTCATCAACACCGCGTGCCATCCCACCCATCGATGGCAGTGGTAAAAACTTAGCCGCCAGTTCGGCGCCAAACTTGATTACCTCAGTAACTACTTCAACAGATTGATCCTTACTTTCTACTGTAGCAGCTGCAGGAATTCCGTTTCCGTTGCTCTCGTAGGTTAAATTAATTGTTCGCAATAAGCGTGGTTTTATTTCCACAAAATACCACTGGCTTTGATCGGCAACCGCCACATTAGCAATTGAAATATTCTCAATCTTAAAACTACTATCGCGTTTGTATTTCCAGCCAAACTGACTCGCAAATTCAGGATACGCAGCATCAATTCCCACATCCGTTCGGGACACAGTTACATTCACCACCACTTCATTCTTGGGCAAACAGTAATAAATTCCTTTTTTTACCGGAATATCTCCACCTGCCTCTTTGGTAACCGGTGGCACTGCGGCACAAGACCAGGCTAGTGTGATAAGCAGTATCATTACTGCGGTTAGTTCTTTTTTCATGTGAAGGAGTTTTTAGTTATGCCCGCAAGGTATTTCAAGCAATTACCTGTTTGCGGAGGCATTTCAAGCACAAACTCAACTACGTGATAAACAATATATTAAATGCGCCGCCCGTGAAAAACACCCTCCTCGGAAACAGTTCTACCCGGTGTGGTACACAGGTATAATTTCAATCAATAAGATGGCATGACTGTACAAGTGTCGTTCGTCCAAATTATATTAATACTCGTTACTATTTGTGAATTAAGTACAGGTAAAAGAGGAAAACTTACGCCTCCTCACAACCTTACTTTTCTCTTCCAAAACCCGGTATTAACTGCCCTTTTTTAAAGAGCTGATACGCTTTTTCTATCTCATCATTAGTTAGACTAATAAAATAATTCTCCTTACTGATTTTGACATTTTTACCTACACTCTTTAAATAATTTATATTAATTTTTTTAAGTAAATCATTTGCTATATCACTCACATTCTCGCATTGCTGTGCCTCCCATAGTATTGATTTAATGTAATGTGCCACAAATATGCGGGCCAATACTTCTGCATCTTTCTTTTTCCCTTTTTGCGTTAAACCATTCTTAGTTTCATTTTTATTTAAAAAATTCACAGAGTAAGGATCATGCTCACCAACAAAAAGTGGAGTAACAACATCGCGTAATAAATTTGAAGGGTTAAAGAAGCCCATTACCGGTAACCATTCAATCTTATTTTTTGATTTTTAACTTTTTCTAACTTCAGAAATCGTTCTCTTTTTTTCTTTTACAAACAAAATCATATGTTCGTTGTGCAACCACCAGGGAAGATAATGAATATGATGCTTAGCTTCTTTCAGGAGTTTAAGTGAATCTGCGTCTTGTGAGATTTTCCGAGTTTTCTCATCCTCACTTTTGCTAAACCTACTGAATGATAAATGCTTATAATCGGCTTGAATAATTACGAACTTTTTTTCAAGCAGAATTTGTTGCAAATTTTTATCATGAGGAATCAACATTGTTCCATTCTCAGTAATCGCAAATGCATAATCCCACTCCGAAGCATGTAAAATTACTGAAGCCAGTCGCTGTCTGAAAGCCAGCGATGTGGTGAGATATTCGGCCTGACTGAATTTAGCTCTATGTTTTAATTCCGGATCATTATTAATAATCTCATGGCTATAAAAATAATCGGCAATACTTAAATTGAAATATGAAAGTGCGTTAACAAGTTTGCTACTTACTTCAGGGCTTACTTCATTTATAAGTCGTAAAGCCATTGCCGCATACCTTTGACTGTAAACATGAGGGGATTTAGTGTTTTTTTTATTTCGATTTTTTTTCTTGTCTCTGTCAGTTTCGGCAAAGACATCAAATTTCTGAAGTTTATTTGTGAATAAAATGTGTTTAGCGTTGTAGTATTTCGGACGTGTTAAGCTTTGAGAAAGTAAATCCAAACTTATTGATACTTTGGGCTCTTTTTCCTCTGCCCGTTTTAATATTTTTTTGTTTATCTCTATCCATTCTTTCATCTTCCATACGTTCCTTCCATAGCCATATTCTTCAAGTCCTATTTTCTCCATTAAATCCACAAGCGTTTCTTCGAGAGGATACATATAACCTTTAATCTTCCCGTCATCTGATTCGTGAATCAGACGTCTTCTAAGATCCTGAAAACGTGAATAAAAAAGGGAAATACGATTGTTGTAGATTTGCCCCATACCCAATAATCCCTCCTTATTTCGTGTACAGATCAAAGCGAGATTAAACAGTATTTGATCACGGAAGTAGATAAGCAACTCCACTGAATCGGGCAAAATGGGAGATGAGCGTTTAAATATTAAGTCAGTCAATTCGTGCCGTGTAATGGGGCCGGGCTGATAAAATTCCTTAAACTGCTCATTTATCTTTTTATAAATCAAATGAAGGCGCCCTCCAATGTTTTGTGTACTGTTTGCCGGGTCAATTGGAATAAAATAAACTTCTTCGGCCTGAATTGCATCTTTTTCAATGGTTCCGGTAGTATTTGCCCCGGGAACGTTGAATTTCTGGCAAAGCTCGGTCTGCTTTTCTTCATAAGTTTTATTTCCCTGCAGATCAAAATAATAGATAATCAGCTTTGTTTTTCGTAAATGACTTTCTTTAACCTGTGGATATAATTCACTCAATATTCTGTTCAATTCAAGACTTTGCATACCAAAACCCAGAATAAGCAAATTAACCTGTTCACAAGCCTCTCTTCGCGTATCATCTTCTGTGGGCGTATCAATGATTGTTCCCGATAACAATTTCCTTAAAAAAGACTGTATCTGAAGCGGAACTTCATAATAGTCTTCACGAGTAAACCGAAGTGTACTTTTATGACTGAATGTTCCGTGAGGTTTAATATAAATCGGTCTTTTCAGCTTTCTCTTTTCAACCAGACTATTAAAGTTATCGGGGCATTCACCATCAGAAATTACACGAATAAAATTATCCTTCCCTGTTTCCTGTAGTATTGACTCATCTAATAATTCATCAAAATTGAAATTTATAATCACATCCAGAAAACGATGCCGGAACATATGGGCCAGCAATTCGTAATTAAGTGAAACGGCATGGCGATAACCGAAATGACGTATAATATCGTCATGAACATCAAATAACTGACTCAGGTAATACAGTTTGGTTTCGAAATCATTTTCATCAAGTTTATATACTGTACGAACATGCTCAAGTTCCCATTTCATCTGCTTTCTGATTGCTTTTCCTGCTTCAGAATCATCAGCCAGATTCAGATACTTTTTTTCAATTTCCGCAGCAGCTTCTCCGGCCAGATATAGCCCCACTGCTTCTTTTGATGCACCAGCACCAATGATAGCAATAAACCGTTCGCCCCTGAATGCCTGATGTTCAGATACATTATTAGGCAGCTTATTGTTAAGCACCCTGTAGCGTTCTTCATTTCCTGAATTTCGGGGCAAAGAAGCATTAATCCAATTTACAGCAAGCTTGTAAGCCAAACTGTTCAACACAGCTTCTACCGGATCATTTTTACCTGATGAAAATGTAGCATTCATAAGAATTGTTTTTAACTAATCTTGAAATTTTATATCATAAATACAATAAAAAAATCCGGGAATTGCGTAAAATCCTCAGAACTGAGGATGCCCCTTTTCTCATCAGTAACGAATAAGCTTGATGGTTCAAATCCAATACAAAAATACAGAGCGTATGATATATCAATTATTCAATCACTAAGCCATTGAAAAAAGAGTTAATTGAACGCAAATAAAAGACACTTCCAATACGGATAATATTATAATCGAAACTAAAAAGGAATTGAAGTGAATAAAATCATGATAATAAGGGATAACGAATAGTCAAATCTGTGGAGGCTTTTAATGCATATAAATACAATTTTTGAATAAAAATAAACACATGGAACAGAAATACGACATCGCCATTTCATTTGATGAAAGTCAAACCTATATTGCAGAAATAATTGATAGTCTTTGCAGATGCTTAGAAATCAATTGTTATTACTATAAAGAAAAGAGAACGAGGGGTGTTGGCGAAAGTCTTTCGCAGGACCTGCAACGAATTTATAAATATCACTCAGACAAATTCATTGTGATTATCTCTGATCACTATTTTTCAAAACAATACTGCCGGTTAGAATGGCAATGTATTAAAGAAAAGATAGATCTGTGTAAGAATGAATTAATTCTTGTTGCAGTTAATTCAAACCTTAAAAAAATCATAGAAGAAGAAATGGGAGATCTAAAATACTTGTTGTGGCCGGAAAATATAAAAGAAATATTTGATTTAATAAAAAAGATAAAAAGAAATATAAATAGTACAGAGAGCGATAGTCTTGATAGTAATAATGGAAATATAATAAATAATATTAAAGATAATACTGCCAATGGTGGCAATCAAACTATCATTGGTTATATAAAAAATCAGAATAATAAGAAATAGTATTATGAGTGATCCGAAAGATAACGAGCAAAAAGCCGAGACCTCTGAGAACTCAACAAACGAGGAAACTAAGCATGTTGAAAATCCTATTAATCAAGAAGATGATTCAGATGTTAAGGCCGAAATAAACAAACAAGATATCAGCGAATATAATACAGAGATAAAAAACAACTATTCAAAAAAACAGGAAATTTACGGATATGTAGGTAACCAAAACAATTACTATGAATCAGGAAGAAAAGTCGATTCCAAACATATCGACATTTCTTTAGATGAACGAGATATCAATTCCCTCGAACTATACGCCTTTGGTACAAATTTCGATGAAGCATCTAACAAAATAAAACGCGAATCAGCACTTATCATTGATTGTATAAGTGATATGATGTCCTATTCAATAAGTTTATTTTTATTTAAAGAATATACAGACTATCTGAATAAATGTATCCGGCTAAAAAACGAACCGAGATCTTTAGATCAACTAAAAGAAGATATTGAAACTGTAGCAAAGGAAAACAAGGCAAAATTAATACTTGTTCAAATAAAAAGATCTGAAATTTGGTCACAGTTTTTTTCAACGGTTAACACACAAGGCGGAATTGATGAACTGAGTAAATATTGTCGTACGAAGCAAGTTATTGTAATTATTAATACATATTCCTACCGATTAAGAGAAAATGAATATGTAAAAATATTCGAGGAATGCCCGTATTATTGGAGAGCAAATCCAATACGTAGCCGGTTAAATGAATATTACAAAACAGAATACCGGGACAATAATGACCTGATCAACGTTATTTGTGAGCGTATTGATGAGTATAAGAAAAATGAAAAAACGCAAGAAGAAAAATATATATTACTCAATCAAATACTTAATGAAACTGAATCAATAATTGAAATCAATACCTTAGTAAATAGTATTACTGAACTTCTCGAAAGGGAAATAGGAAAAGGAATTGACCGCATTGAACTTAATTTACTAGAGCAGAATGCTGTAAGAACCTTAATTTATGTAATTAAACTCTTTGGAAGCATAAGATATTACGATTGCGACAGATTATTGAAATTACTACTTAGTGAAAAGAATGACAGCAAGGAATATAAACTTTGGCAAATTCAATGTGATTCACTGGTAAAGAGATGCGGCCTTTCGGTAATAAAGAATGAAGCTGAAAAGAGTACGTTTCTTGAAATAATTAACCGGCAGAAGTTCAATACACTCTCTCGATTGCTTGAGGAAAATTATCCGGCATTTATCAGTCAGAAAAATTTCCAGTTATTTCAAACGGTGGAATGGATGAAGGTTATCTCCAGCAACATGGCCGATACATTAGCTGATTCATTTTCTTCATCGCTAACCGAATTGGATAATGCAGATCAGATAGAACTACTATTAAAGTGGGTAAATGCATCTGAAAAGCAAAGAATGGAAATTGCCCAGAAAGAAAGAGCACAGGAAATTATCAGAAAAATAATCTGCAATGTTCTGGAAAAATCAGAAACTGATTATGTAATTGATAATGTGCTAAGATACTTCCCTGAAGACACATCGGGGTGGCTGTATTTTATATATGTATTTCATTCGCTCTGCGAAATTGATCGCTTTAACCGTTATGAATACTTTGTTTACTGCATTACACATGAAAATAGCATTGTAAGAGATTATACCATGCACATGATAGTTGAACTTCAACGAAAAAAAAAGTTGGATATTATTAAAATTATTGCCGCAAATAAAAAGTCAACACCCTTGCTTAATAAGGACGAATATCATGACAAAGAATACATACTGATAAATTTCATAACCCATCTACTTCCTTCACAGCGTGATCTCGAGCAGACCGAAAAGAGCAAATGGCCTTCGGCATTTATGATCTTTTCTTTTTTAGACAAGATTAGTGAAAGTAAAGATAGCGAATACCCGGATACAGTTCGAAATAAATTAAAGAGTTATGCCACAGACCTTATTGATTTGCTATTAAATCCCAATCTAAGTAAACTGCCTCGGTCCGATAACTATAACCAACAACTATACATTCTTAGTCGGCAACTTCTAAATAGAAAAAGTCATTCGTTTCTGTTCAACCTATACGCCAAAGATAAAAAAGTCTGCTCATTAATCAATATTTTCTTTAACTCAAATATACCTGAATTTGCAAAGTATCAGCGAGAGCATGAGGTAGTAAAACAAATTGAGCAGCATATTGCCATTGAAAATTTTATAAACGAAGAAAGCGAATCAGAAGGGCAAGAGGTGAAACCTAATATCAGGGTTAGCAAATCAACAATAAAGAAAATTGACCAAACGGTATATCAGCAGCAAATAATAACATTAGCTGATAATATACACGACTTGCTTGAGCATATTGAAATGGCCGAAAACTTGGCTGTTCTTATTAGTATTCTTAAAATTTCTGTCGTAGAAAATAGCTGCTACGCAGCAGAAATCATGTATGATGAGTTAATGAGATCAGCTGTAAATTACTTAAAAAAGAACAAGAACCTGCGAACGCGAATTTTATGGCACTGGTATAACTGTTCATCAATGAACATCAGTAAATATCCGTTTACACCAGCAGATTTCAGACAAATTCGCCTTGAATTCATACAACGAAGCAAAATGGAAACTGACTAAAACAGGCAAGAAATGGATACTCAAAATACTAATACTCAAGGTGAGCAAAAGGAAGTAACCGGAAATGCACCCGTAGCAGAAAAAACAGGGTCGGAAAACACCAAATCACAAACCACAGTTAATGAACGAACTGGTGAAACGAATTTGCGTTCAATTATTGCTGCAGTAGATAACTCACCTCCGGCAGTAAAAGATGTGGATGAAAGTCTGATTTACATTGATATGAAAAAAAATACCAGTTTCAGTCGTCCATGGAACTGGTTGCTAAAAGAGTACAGAATCTTCTGGACCAAGTGTAATAAAATTATCACTCTTCGGTATTTCGATTGCTATGTAGATGATATTAAGTCGGGCCAACGACTTAAAATCGACATTCTTTGCAATGTTGAACTTATCAAAGGGAGTGAGTATAAAGCTGTAATGCTTTTTTACAGAGACACGAACCTTGATGATGCTTTCAGAAATCAACTCAGCAGTTGGGTGAAACAGTCGGCATCGAGAAAAGAAAATATTGTAAGTCAGTTTTTTATTCATGAAAGTGAATTAAACAAAGATGTGTGCGAACAGGCTGAGCGAAACGGATTTAAAATCGAACTACGCTTATCGCCTTTTGTTGATGAAAAAATAGACCAAGATTACGCACTTGTGAAGCATACAGTTACCTGTCAGATTAAAAACTGGGAAATCAAGCTTCAGTGCACGCTTGTCATGAGTTTGTATGATAAACGCAAATTCAACATGACTTCTATCGACAACCTTAGTAACTGGATGAAAGAGAAGATTGAAAAGGTTGTACAGGTAGTAATGATCGACAAAACAATTGCTCAGGTATTACAGGGAGAACCATCTTATGAAATACAAAAAAAGCTTGAATCTGAAGCATCCGAAATAGGTTTTAGGGTAAAACAGCTTATTTCTATTCCTCTGCTCAATGAAATTGAGCTACTGAATCAATTCACGCTGGATACTGAAAAAATAATTAATCCGCAATCAGAAGAAGATCTTGAACACTGCACTTATTACACCACACTGGATATACGCGTTCCAATAAGAATGAATATTACAGTAAAGGGTTATATCAGTTCGTTTAGCGGTTATGTCGAAAAATACCTTCGACCTGGTATTATACTTTTGGAAAAAATGCGGGAAGAGATTGTTGAAGAAGCCCGTTTATATGCGCTAACTATTTCACCCGACCAGTTTTATCTTCACTTTAATTCTGAGTATAAAGGGTCGCCATCTGTTGAGTCGGCATTAAGTGCCAAAATCAGAAGTTTACTGGAAAGAAAATTTAATGTGGTTACTCCAATTATTCATATCACACCTCTTGATACAGAACTTACTGAACGTTTCAGATATCTTGCTGGAGAAAATGGAATTTTTGTCTATAAAAACATTGCTGAACGCATTCATTACACCATACAATATGCGGTTACAGGTATTGCCAAAGAAGGATGGTACACGTTCAAGTCAAAAATTTATCATGATTCGTCTGATGAAAATATGGATATGGGCATAATCGTACAAAAACGAAAAGCATTACTAAGAGAACAGGCGGATGCTGAACGACACTCTATCAGTTTAACTCTTACTCATCATTTCAACAGTTTGTTCGATATTCAGTCCAAATATGATAACGAGGATCCAAGAAGTGTTGTTACGCTGAAGGAGATAACTTCATTTTTTAGTACTGCAGCAGAAAAGATAATAGATTCACATGGTGTAACCATAAAGCTGGTTTCTGTAGCCCGAAATTCAATTAAAGCAGACGAAGAGTATAAAGCGAAAGTCAACAATCAAAATAAATTAGATTCCCCAAAATGAAATCCACACTAAAAGCGAGAATCAACAATAAACATGCGCCGGTACTACCCATTCCGCTTCTAGATCTATTAAAATTAGCACCCGTTGTTTTATTACGCGAGCATATCTGCCCGCTTAAGCCAATTTTAAATATAAGTAATAAGAAAACCAAATTGGATATTGTAATAGTCCCAGAAATAAAAAAAATAGTTCCACCTCTCAATATGGCGATTCGAGAGATAAAACAGCCATTACCACCGAATACAAAATTACCAGAAATCATAATCCCGAAAATAACTAAGTAAAACTATACGCCACCAATAAAATAAAAGCAATGAAACGAATACTACTTTTTCTTTCAAAAACAGATATGGATGTCTTGCGGCAATGCCCGGGAAGCGCATATAACAATCAACTGAGTTTAGGCATATTCGTGCTACTGACCGGGGTTTTTGCCTTCCTTTCAGGAAGCTATGCGGCCTCTATGCTATTTATCAAGACAGATGGCGCTGGTGAAGAAATCCCACTTGATACTATTGAAATATTATATTCAGGGATTATTGGTTTTCTTTATGCCTGTATTATTATTGCTATTGACCGGGAAATTGTATCATCAACAAAAAACTCAGCTACATATTTGAGAATTCCACTCGCTATTAGTATTGGAATAATTCTTTCTATACCTATAGAAATGAAGCTGATGGAGCAAAAAATAGATCAGCAGCTGCAAATAATGCATGTTGAATTATACAAAAAAAGGGTTGCAGCAAGAAGTGAAATAGAAAAGAATAAATATGCTGCATCACTTGATAGTCTAAGCAAAAAAGTTGAAGCATATTCTAAACAACTAAATGTCCTTAACGAAAGAAGCCATGACGAAGAAATTGGTAAACTTAGTGAAAGAAGCAGTGGAAAAGCCGGAAGAGGGCCTGTTTTCAATAAACTTGAAGAACAAACGCTACGAATACAAGCCGAATATAAAAAAGCCTTATTAGAGTATGAAAATGTGAAACTTAAAGAAGACTCCGTTATTAATGAAGCTGTAAACATGGCTAAGGCTGATTCAGTAATTAAAGCTGTTGATTTTGTGAGCCGATATCAGGCTATGAAAGAATCTATTTCACAAGATAAAAGTGGCAACATGGAGACAATGAATCTAGGACTCAAAATTTTGTTCATTTTCATTGAGCTAATACCGGCTTTAATGAAGTTATTTAATTCTACAGATGAATATCAAACACTTATAGAAACCAGACGAAGATTAAATTTACAAATGGCACACAGTATTACTCGTGATGGTATGGAAAAAATGGATCGGACAAACGGAAACACCAACTTGCTAGAGAAATACTGGGAGAAAATATTGAACGCTATTGAAAAATAGACATATGCTCATCTAGATAGTAAAATAAATAATAGACATGAATGTTACGAAATCCCCCGCCCCCTGAAAAACGCATACGTCTCCTTCATCATCGCCAGCATAACCATATTCATCACCTCCTTATTCTCAAAGAGCATATTTACAAACTGCTGATTGGCTTCTATGCCCCCCGCAAGCGACTCGCGGAATTTTTCGTTGAAACTGATGCCGAAATTGGCTTCCGAATTACTGAGCGCCTGTTGCTGCAGCTCTTGGTCGTGGCGCAGGTTGTTTTGGTTTTGTTCCAGAAAAAGGCTGTCGTTTTCGCTCAGGTTTATGCCGAAACGGGCATTTACGGCCTGGATAATTTCCGATAGGGCTGCGCGGCGGTCGGTGCCGGATGCTGTGCCGGTGCCGGTTTGTGCGCGAAGCTCGCCGGTGCTGCCTTTTTCGAGTTCGATAGCCCCTTCGTTTTGCTTGCGGATGCGGAAATACTGCAGCGCAATTTTATCGGCCACGCGCACGTTTTCGGCATTGCTGCGTCCGGGTAATACGCTGTGCAGGTATTGCGCAAACACGTAAAAGCGCTCAAGTGCCGGCTGATTGAATGGTATAATCTGCGCCAGAAAAGCATACAGGCTCGACCACTGCCGCAGCATTCGCTTAAATATGTTTTTCTCGTCGTCGCTCAATTGGACATAGCGGTCGGTGGCGGGCTGCAAAAAGGCATAAAGCTTCGACTGATCGCGTGTACTGCGGCCAGCGGAGAAAAACAACCCGGCAAAGGCTTCCACCTCTTCATCGCGGTAAATGCCCATGCTGTCGAGCCGTTGACGGAGATCAAACAGCAAATTCGGATCGGTGAGTTCTTCTACTGTGGTGAGCTCATAGTAAGGCTGAAACGCAGCCAGTATATCATCGCGCGTGTTGCGGAAGTCGAGCACAAACGTATTCTCTTTGCCGGGATGCGTGCGGTTGAGCCGCGAAAGTGTTTGCACGGCCTTTACACCGCTCAGCGCCTTGTCCACATACATGGTGTGCAGCAGGGGCTGATCAAAACCGGTCTGGTATTTATCGGCCACAATGAGCAGTTTGTATTTTTCACCAGCAAACTGTTCGGGCAACTGCTTTTCGCCAAATCCGTTGATTTCGGCTTCGGTAATGCCTTCGGGATAATCGTGTGTGGCTAACTTGCCGGAGAATGCCACCAGCACATCCATATCAGTAATGCCTTTTTGCCTAAGCAGGTCACCGAATGCCATAAAATACCGGTAGGCATGCTCGCGGCTTTGCGTAACCAGCATGGCCTTGGCCTTGCCGCCAATAAGGTGCTGAACCGATGAGCGGAAATGCTCAATCATGATTTCGGTTTTCTGCTGAATGTTGTGCGGATGCAGCGATACATAATTGAGTATGGCCGACTGCGCCTTGCGGGGATTCAGTTCAGGGTCTTCCTCAATTTTTTTGGCAAGCCGGTAAAATGTGCTGTAGGTCGTATAATGCGTAAGCACATCAAGAATAAACCGCTCTTCAATGGCTTGCCGCATCGAATAAAGATGAAACGGATGCGGTTTGATGCGCCCGTTTTCGTCGGTTTCGGCAGGCATGTAATCGGTGGTGCCGAATACTTCGAGCGTGCGGGCTTTGGGTGTGGCGGTAAAGGCAAATAAACTCATGTTGGTTTGTTTGCCCCGCGCCTGCATGGTGCGCAAAAGTTCGTCCTGCACATCTTCCTCCTCAGGATCGTCGTCGCCAAATACCGCCGCTTCGCCCAGCGCACGTTTCATGGTGTTGCTGGCTTTGCCGCCCTGACTGCTGTGCGCCTCATCGATAATAATGGCAAAGCGGTTTGAGCCGAGTTCACTTACTTTATCGAGTATGTGCGGAAACTTTTGCAGGGTTGTCACCACTACTTTGGCCTTTGCCATAAGTGCATCGGCCAGTTGCGCACTGTCTTTGTCGATAATCCGCAGCGTGCCTTTGGTGTGATCAAAACTTTCGATGGTTTCCTGCAACTGCTGGTCGAGCACGTTGCGGTCGGTAATCACCACCACCGTATCAAAGCATTTCTGATTGGCGGCGTTGTGCAGTGTGCTCAGGCGGTAGGCAAGCCAGGCAATTGAATTGCTTTTGCCCGATCCGGCCGAATGCTGAATGAGGTAATGCTGCCCCGCCCCATGCGTGCGCACATGAGCCGTAATGCGGCGCACGGCATCAAGCTGGTGGTAACGCGGAAAAAGTATATCGCCCGCCTGGGTGAGCTTGTTGCGGCTTGTGCTGCGTTTCTGCATCAGAAACTTGCCGGCAATATCCATAAAGCTGTGCCGCTCCAGCACTTCATTCCAAAGGTAAGCCGTGCGGTAATCGCCTTCTGCCGGCGGATTGCCCGCTCCCAGCTGGTAGCCGCGGTTAAAAGGCAGATACACGGTATCGGCGCGGTTGAGGCGCGTGGTCATAAACACCTGCTCGGCATCCACCGCAAAATGTACCAAAGTACGGTTGCCAAACCGCAGCAGCGGCTCGGCCGGGTCGCGGTCTGTCATGTACTGCTTTTGCGCCTCTGCGGTGCCCTGACCGGTAAACAGGTTTTTGAGTTCGGCGGTGGCTAAGGGAATGCCGTTGAGGCTGAACACAAGATCAATGGAATTGTGGTTGGCCTCGCTGTAATGCAGCTGCCGGGTAAGCCCGAGGTGGTTGGCCGCATACAGGGCAAGCGTTTCGGGATTGAGATTGGTTTCGGGCGCAAAATAGGCCAGCCGGAAACCTATGCCGTATTCGGAAAATCCGTTGCGCAGCACGCTGAGTATGCCCTCGCGCGCTGCTACTTCGCTTAGACGGCTCAGCAAGCGCGGACGCAACTGTGTGCCGTGTATTTTGGCCAACTTGGCTAAGGCTTTAGACTGCGTGGCTTCCAGAAATTCAAAAACCACATCGGGAAAAAGCGCCAGCTTTTTATCGTAACCGCTTTCGGGCAGGGCTTTCCAGCCGCCCTCGGTAAGCAGCCAGTGCTCAATGTTTTCTTCAAATGCTTTTTCGGTGAGCATACTCATGTGCAGGGGAATTCTATGCAGAAAATTAATGTTTTTTACCGATAAGCGGCGGGTATGCTTTTGCCAGCGCCCGCTCGTACAATGCCACATAATCTTTCATACCGGGCTCAAACGACCAGATGTGAAAAGCAACATGCAGGTTTATTTGCCTTGCCCACTCCACCAGCTGCAACCCGGCTGTACCGGTGTTGTAGTAATAACCAAGATGCGTCATGATACGCCCGCACATGTCTTTTTCAACCTTGCCCACATACAGCGTTTGTTCATATGCATACGGTTTTTTTTTCACTCCCGGTGTGGCCCGCTTTTTAGTATCGTCTTTAAGGTATGCCTTGAATGAAGAAAATACACTATCCGGTGACAAATCTCCCCTCCAGACAATGCGGTACACACACGGACGTGTTTTAACAGGCCGGGCCGCCCAACTGATGAGCTTTTTCAGTGTTTCGGGTTCATCCTTTCCCTTCTGCCAGACGGGATCGGGCAATTCGCCGCAGTTCAGTTCGAAATAATCATACAGAAAGGTGGAAACGGAATGACTGAGCTGCCGGTTGGTTTCTTCAAGGGTATGCCTGAAAAATTCGGGAAAAGAAACGGGCTGATTCATGGGCATTGAATTAGCAGTTTATACTACACAGATTTTACCGGTTACTACTTCACTGATGAGGGCAGTGCGGTATTCCTGCAGTAATTCTATTTCGCGTTCGATGCGGGTAATGGTTTGGTCTATTTGGGTGGTTTTGGTTTGGATGTAACAAATAATTTCATTTTGTTCCTTCAAAGAACAAAATGGAATGGAGAAATTGAGAAAAATTTCTAAATCAATACTATCAACTGTTGCCCCGATCTTATTACAATAACTTAATATTTCGTTACTAAGCCCTTTTAGTAGGTAAAACAAGTAATCGACTGAAATCAAATTATTTGGTAAAATTGATTTCATATCTTGATTTAACGTCACGGGAACTTCGTTAATTGCAATTGGTAATGAATGCTTCAGAATACCAGATCTTACAACAATTAACACACTCCTGGTTTCAATTAATACTGCGGAAGACTCTTTGACTGCTAGTTCTGTCAACTTGTCTTGTGAATCATAAATCTCTTTAATGACCTTCATGTCTTTGGGGGATACCCAAGGAATTGGTCCATTCCAATATTCAGAAACGTCAGTTGATGGGGTTCCTCCTCCTGTAACTTTTTCAACTAGATACTTCAACCTCTTCATCTCCCAATGCGCCGGAATTTCACCCAGCCATTCCACACCTGAGTCTTTGCGTTTGGCTTTGGGGTTTATGCCACGGGTTACCGCCTGGTTAATGAGGGCGGTGCGCTCTTCGCGCAGCAGGGTAATGAGTTTTTGTTTGTGATAAATTAAAGAATCAATTAGTTCTGATTTACAATTTAGAAACCTTATTATCTGATTTTGCTCGTCCGAATCAAATGGGCAAGCAATTCTCATTGAGTTTAAGGTTTCATTTGTGAGTTGATTTATTGTCGATGTAGAAAATAATCCGGATTGAGCCTTGAAAATTTCAGAGTTGAAAAACCAATAAACAAAGTCAGATAATTCACTTCTAAAAATAGACATGAAAGCTCCAAACGTTTGATTTTCGGAATATTTATCGATAAGTGCATTTTTACCGACGAGGTCTCTGCTACCATTACGTACACAAATTAAGATGTCACCAATTCTGGTAATATGCTTTTCACCTATTTCTTTTTTTACAAAGACATTATCACTTAAATCAATTTTCCCATTTTGAATATTAGAAGATCTTAGTACAAGTTTACCTTCTGATTCGTCACAAATATCATCTGGAGAATATACAATACCAATTATTGTATCTCCAATATACTTCAACCGTTTCACCTCCCAATGTTCGGGAATTTCCCCAATCCACTCTACACCTGAGTCTTTGTATTTTTTATACCGTTTCATAGTTCAAGTGCTTTGTGCATTAAACCTTCGGTTTCTTTTTCGAGTGCGAGAATATCGGCGCGTATTTCGGCCAGGGAGCGCAGGGGTTTGTAGGTGTAGAAGTATTTGGTGAAATTAATTTCGTAGCCTGTTTTGGTTTTCTTTTCGTCAATCCATGCATCAGGTACGTGGGGCAATACTTCGCGTTTGAAATAGGTTTCAATATCGTCGGTAAGCGGCACGTTTTCAAAATCGCGCAGGGACGCATCGGGTTTGGGTTCGCCTTTTTTATCGGTTACCACGCGGCCTTTCGCATCGCGCTCGGGGCGTTCAACGGTAATGCGGCTGTAGCCGAAAAATTCCTTGTCGAAAATCTTCACATGCTCGCCTTCTTTAAACTGTCCGTAAATGCGCACAATTTTTTCAATTTGTGTGGGGCTAATTTCATTTCGTTTGCTGCCGAGGCTTTTGCTCATTTTCGAAGAAAACGACGCGGCGTTGAGAAGTTGTATTTTGCCTTTGCGTTTTTTCTCCTTGTGGTTGCTCAAAATCCACACATACGTGCTGATGCCGGTGTTGTAAAACAACTGATCGGGAAGGGCCACAATGGCTTCCAGCAGATCATGTTCGATGATGTATTTGCGTATTTCGCTCTCGCCGCTGCCGGCACCGCCGGTAAACAGGGGCGAGCCGTTAAACACAATGCCAATGCGCGAACCGCCTTCGGCCACCGGTTTCATTTTATGAATCATGTGCAGCAGAAACAGCAGTGAACCATCGTTGATACGCGGCAGCCCCGGCCCGAAACGTCCGGCAAAACCCAGCTTTTTATGCTCGTCTTCAATTTGTTTCTGCACTTTCTTCCACTCCACCCCGAAAGGCGGATTGGCCAGCATATAATCAAACGTTTTACCGCCAAGTCCGTCGGCCGAGAGGGTGTTGCCCAATTTTATATTGTCGGTGTCCTGCCCTTTAATGAGCATATCGGCCATGCAAATGGCATACGACTCGGGGTTAAGCTCCTGCCCGAACAGACCGAGTTTGGCGTGTGCGTTAAACTGCCTGATGAAGCGTTCGCCTTCCGAAAGCATACCGCCGGTTCCGCAGGTGGGGTCGTAAAGTGTGCGGATAATGTCTTTTTTATGCAGCACTTCGTTATCGGGCACAAAAAGCAGTTTCACCATGAGCTCAATGACTTCGCGCGGGGTGAAATGTTCGCCGGCCGTTTCGTTTGAAACTTCGGCAAACTTGCGGATGAG
Organism: Bacteroidota bacterium; assembly: GCA_020402865.1. NCBI lineage: Bacteria > Pseudomonadati > Bacteroidota > Bacteroidota bacterium. Next base: position 33,362 of record JADBYT010000014.1, read on the forward strand.
TTCTTCGAAGATGTAGCCCATTTCGAGGCCGGAAGTCTGCGCTAAGTCGATTTTAGCAAACCGTTCGACAACCGGATAAAGCAGTTCGGCTTTGTCAAGGCGCTCAATCTGTGCTTCAAAATTGAAATGTTCTACAATATCGCGCACGCTTTTGGAGAAGCTGTTCAGGTAGCTGCGCAGGTTTTCGGCCAGCTGTCCGGGTTCGTTGGTGAGCTTCTGAAAGTCGTATGGCGAACGGTTATGAAACTTATAGCCCGAAATTTTATTGAGCGCAAGATCAAGCAGCTCGTCGGATTTGGTTTTTACTTTGGGCGCCTGCGCAAGTACATCCTTTTTGGTAGCAGCCAGCACGGAGTCGAGCCGGCGCAAAACGGTAAAGGGAAGAATTACTTTGCCATAATCGGCCTGTTTGTAATCGCCTCTGAGCAGGTCGGCCACACTCCAGATGAAATTGGCTTTTTCGCGGAAACCGGAATTGGTCATAGAAATCGGGTAACGATGTTGGAAATTTTGATGTGTTAAAGATCGTATTTCCGGCGAAATAAAGCCATTGAGGTGTCGAAAATTAAATATAGTTGTGACTGAACTGAAAACAGAACCGGAAAAATGAAAACCAATATTGTAATATCCCGACATCCGGGGAGAAACAACCCGTTCATTTCACGATCAGCGAAAACAAGTAAATACGTACATTCGTACTCGTATAACCCAATCTGACGAGACCGCCGTATGGCCCGCATTGTAACTACCAAAGGAATTTCTGCCGCTATTTCCGATATTATTTCCAGGGCCACCGAACGTGTGGTCATTATTTCGCCGTACATACAACTGAGTCCGGTATTTGAGGAACGTATGGTTGCAGCCGGACAACGCGGTGTAAAACTGGTGGTGGTGTGTCGCGAGAAAAAACTGAAAGACGAGGAAAAAGTCAAACTGCTTGAAATTCCCAATGTAGAATTATATACGCACGATAATGTGCACACAAAGTGTTATTACAACGGCCGCGAACTGGTGCTGGGTTCGATGAATTTTTACGAATATTCCGATAAATACAACCGAGAACTTGGCATTAGTATTGATGCCGTGGCCGATGCAGAACTGTATAACGATGCCGCGCGCGAATCGGAAGAGATACTGATGATGGCGCAGAAAAGCGGTAAAATTTATCGCTCAAGGATTCAGATAAAGCCGCAACCGAATACAACTGCGCATGCTACGCACACTGCGCCACAACAGCAGCCGCAGTCGAAACCGCAGCCACAACCCAAAGCGGAAAATTCAACCCCGCGCAGCACAACCCAAAACTTTACACAACGCCGCCCCGACAAACGCAACCTGTTCGAAAAACTGGCCGATACATTCAGCCATCAGGGCTATTGCCTGCGCTGCAAAAGCAAATTGCAATACAATCCGCATGCGCCCTACTGCACGTCGTGCTATGCAAGCTGGGTGCAATGGGAAAACCGCGAGTTTAAAGAGAAGTTCTGCCATTGCTGCGGCGAAGCCAACGCCAGCAGCATGAACAGGCCGCTTTGCAAATACTGCTACGCCAACGGGCGTTGATTTCGATAAGGCTCATTCGCACATGCCCGGTGATTTCGACAGGCACAACCGCCGGAAGCAAAATCACCGTTCCAGCAGCATTCCCGCGCATTTCAGCAGCAACGCTTCATACTCGGGCGGGGCTGATTTCTTTTTGTATGTATCCTCCAGCGCCTTAAAATACGTTTCGAATGCGCCTATGCCCATAAGTTGCAGATAGGCGGCGCAGTGCTGGTAGCTGAGTTGCACAAGGAACTGAAACACTACAGTGAGTTCGTGCAGCAGATCGGCGAAGAGGTGTTGCAGGGCTTCGAGCTGGGCTTTTGTGAGTTGTGTAATTTTTGCGAATTGAGCCAGCAGTGCATCCATAAACTGACGCGCGTGGTTGCGGGCCCAGCGGGTTTCGGAAAGGAGTTTCAGCGCGGTGAAAATGAGTTTCTGTACCGCTTCAGCAATATGCAGACGCAACATGATGGCTGCAAATTTATCTTTGAACGCGCCTCCAAGTGCGTTCAGAATAATATGCACTACGGTGGGCACTGCTTCCTCACCGGCATCAGTTATGAGCTGCAAACTCACCTGCCCCGGCAGCGGCGCGGTTTGTGGTACCAGCTGTGTGTACATGCCGCCGGCATTGTGGCGGGCGGCCCCCTCAAGACTGCGCTTCACCATGTAAGCCGAAATGAGTCCGAGCGCCACACTGCCGCGCAGATAAGGAGCATACAGAAACGGCACTTTCTCAAGCATGGCCGGTTCCCAGCCGTGCGGCACCGGATCAATTACATTCCACACACGCAGCGTGCGCGTACCCAGCAGGCGGCCGTAGTATTCTGAAAACGCATTGTTGCCCGGTGTGGCTCCGGCCGATGGAAGTGCTGATACGGTAAACAAACGCTGCACATCCCAGAACGGCTGCTGATTAAGCAACGAAAGTGCCAGTGTGGCCGATAATGCGCCGCCGAGGCTATGCCCCGAAACCACCAGCTGCTGCGGGAACTTTTGCCGCTGCGACTCGGCCGCAAAAAACTCCTGTATGGTTTTACCATTGCTTTGCATCTTCCGCAAAATGGCTAACCCGATTTGCGTGCCTTCCGAAATGCGCACATCAGAAATACCAAAGGCCTGCTGATGTTCGCTTTCAACAAGAGTATCGGGCATTGGCTTTTCATAAATCCACGGCACCGTTTTCTGCACGGTAAAATCTTCCACCATCCAGCCAAACATTGAAACCGGATTTGTACCCGCCACCGCAGCCACGTAGGTTGCGCTTTCGGGTTCGTATGCTACAAACATTGTATTGCTTGCCACCTGTTTCTCCACATCCCCGCCAGCCGAAACAACTACCGGTCCCCACATTAATTTCCACTCACCCATCCACGAAATAAATTCCTTGTCGGCAAAAGCATGTTCGAGCGTGTGGTGCATCCAGGTTTGTAATGCCTGCGGCGTGCCTTTTTTGCCCATACAGAGATTAGAAAGGTAGTTGAGTGCGAAAATGCGCTGGGTGGGATTGAATGTGGGATTCATTTACAAAGGATTTGATGAGTCGGTAAACTTATCACACGGTAATGTAAAAATTCAGTGTCTGTTTAAAAGTTTCAGATACGAAAAACAGGCGCATTAATACGCCTGTTTTTCGTCGATTATTCAATGCGAATAATCTTACTGAAATTAGTGTTCATCTTCAAGTAATACCTAAAACGACTAACGCCAGATGTGCTGTTTGTTTACTTCCGGCTCAAACATAATTTTCTGCCCGCAAAGTATATTGAGGCAACACACAAGATCGTCCGCCTGTGGAGCAGGTAAAGCTCTGCCCGTTGTGCGAAAGTCAGTTGGAGCTGTTGTATAAGTTTTATCCGTATTGCGGGTATGCGCTGTGATTTCGACAGGCTCATTCGCACATCCCCGGTGATTTCGACAAGCTCAATCACCGGGGATGCACTCTCGGTGATTGAGCCTTCTCGAAATCACCGCCGAAACTCCTGCTTCTTCACCTTCGCTTCAAACACAATTTCCTGTCCGCAGAGTGTGTTTAAACAGCACACCAGATCAGCCGTGTGCAGCGACAGTACCGAATCGAAATCATCTTTGCGGTAGCCGCCAAACAGGCATAGTGCAAGCGGCATGGGTGTATTGCGCTTGCGATCAATGCGCGCTATGAAGTCGTAGAAAATTTGTGCGCATTCTATCCATTCTGCTGTTGTGCATTGGCCGCGGGTGTCGTCGTGCTCGTGGCTGTCGGCACCGTGGCAGAAAACGATGTAATCGACTTCGTTGTGCTGAATGGCATCGCGCAGCAATCCGAGTTGCCGCCTGAAATCGTTGATCCACTGGCTGTGTTTGCCTTGCGGATTGATGTTGCCGTATTCGGGATGAATGGCGCGGTTGAGATCGGGCACAAAGCTGCGGCTGTCTTCGATGCTGTTGCCGAAATGGCCGTCGAGATCAACGAAAGCGCCGCGCAGACCGCTTTCGCGGTACAGTTTTACGGCTGTAATAACCTGACCGGAAAACGTGCAATAGCCAAGGCCCTGTGCAGGCTGTGCGTGATGAAAGCCTCCAACCGGTGCAAAGGTAATTTGCTGCGGGTGTTGCACAGCCCATTTCACGGCTTCGTAGAGCGCGGCATTGGTGTATTGCACACTCTTCAAAAAATCGGGCGACCATTGCAGGTTGTTGCTTCGGGTATGTTTTTTTTCGCCGGAAAAAAATCCATCTACGTAGCTGCGCGTGTGCGCGATGTAAAATGCTTCGCGGGTAAATGGTTTAAAATTTTGCTTCAGTTCAAAATGCTTTTCAAGTTGCATGCGGCGCAGATAAGCCATGAGCATTTTGGGTTTGCGGGGTGTTAATGAAGCATTGTGCCCGCGCAGTTGTGCAGGCGATAGTTGTTCGTGATAAAACGAACAAATTTTTGAATAACGCATGAGGTTACTTTTTTGAAATGAGATAGATTACCGGAGCGATCCGGCTGTTTCAGAAAAATCAAAAAAAACAGTAACCCACCTGACAGTATTGACGGTGTTTAAAAGCTGTTTACAGCAAAATCAAAGTATCCGGAAGATTACTGCTTGTGCAGCAGTCCCGGCGGAAAAAGACGGGTGTTGATGAGCGCTGAGGTGGCGCTGCGCGTGGTAAAAAGCAAAATCATGATAGAGGGTTATTAACTTAGTATGCGACAAAGATAATAATTTGAAGCGTTTGTTTATTAATCATCCTTTGACTTTGTTTCGGCTCATTTTTACTCATGCTGCGTTCTGTTTTTGTCGATCTTCTACAAGAATCGCTTGCAAAACATGTCTTGTCTGAAGAAAAATGCGCTCAAAAGCAAATTTTAAACAGGCTCTAAGGAATTGCTTGTATGGATGTACACATTGTCATTTACAGCTTGCTCCACATCACTTTCCCCACATTCCCGCTAAAAAAACTCCTGCAAAAACCGGCAATTGTGTACTTTTGCTGCATAGCACACACCTTCATGTACCTGCCAACCATACGCGTTACCAAGAGCTTCAATTTTGAAATGGCGCATGCCCTGCCGGGGCACGACGGGCCGTGCAAGCATATTCACGGACACACGTACTTTCTGCATGTAACCATTGCCGGTAAGCCGAAACAGGAAAAAGGCGCGCCCGACAACGGCATGGTGATCGACTTCGGGCACCTGAAGAAAATTATCCGCGAGCACATTATTGATCCGTTCGACCATGCGCTGGTGCTGCCCGAAGAAAGCCGCGCCGTGCTGGCTCCTCTGCTGCACGATCCGCTTTTTACCCGCGTGCACTGGATGAATTTTCAGCCCACCTGCGAGTTATTGCTGGTGCATTTTATGCACATTATCCGCGATAAGCTGCCCGCGCACATCCAGCTTATCAGTTTGCGACTGAATGAAACGCCTACTTCGTTTGCGGAGTGGTTTGATTCGGATAATTTGTAACGTGTGGTTGATTTCCACTTGATAATCACAAGTGATGATGAGAAATTTTGCATTAATTATAAGCTTAATAATTGCTGATCTTACTGTATATTACTTTATACTGTTTAATCAAAGCAATAACTTAAATTTAACTCAAGCCATTATCTATACTTTGCTGTTTGTATTATTTATATTTACTACTTCAAATGTATTGGTAGTCGGTAAAAAGAGAGCGATTAATACTTACTTCCGAAATAAAATCAAGCGCTTCATTATCATTTATTTGGTACTTCTTTTGTATATAATAATACCACTCAGACCTAACCTGGGAAGTGCAATTGAAGAATTGATGTTCTTCTCCGCAGTTCCAATATCCTTTTTATTTGTAACTCTCTCCTTTTTGATGCTTCAATTTCTATTTAACAATAATAGTAATACACCACATTAATTCAACAGATTTGATTCGCCTCGGATCAGATTGGTATTTCCCCAAAAAACACAAAAGGCTCTCCTTTGCAGAAAAGCCTTTTACATTCAACTATTCAGTCAGTCATCCAGTCTCCGGCTGCCCGAAAGGGCTTCGCCCTGTGCATTTTGCTCGGCAAGTGTCCAGCCATCAGTAATTGTGGTTTCGAGCCATACTTTGCCTGATTTTCGGAATACCTGTACCGAAAGGCCGTAGTGGCTGAGGAATTCTTCTTCGAGTGTGGCTACGGTCATGGCCGGTGTAATCTGAATATCGCCGGTGGTGTGGCGGGTGCGGCATTCGCCAAGTGTGCGCGCGTTGAGCATCTGACTGCGCGGTGAAGGCTTGCCGGTTTTATGCGGACGGGCAAAAAACTCGAGACGCAGATAAGGGAACGTTTGGGTAAACTCCTTCTGTATATCGGCCACTGAACGTGTATCGGAAATCGTAATATTCATAGTTGCAATGCCCGCAGGAAATAGGTTGCGTCTATTACGGACAATACAAAACTATTACGAAGTACCGGCCAGTGAAATGACCTTCATCATCTGCCCGCACTGACTGATGTCAGCCTTGTTCAGTTCTTCATTTTGCGCAGCTTGTCGTAGCTGAGTACAGTAATGGTGCCGCCTTTCACTTCCACCAGGCCTTCTTCTTTAAAATCGCTGAGGGTGCGTATGGTGGTTTCGGTGGCGGTGCCGGCAAGGTTTGCGAGATCCTCGCGCGAGATGTTCATGGTAAATGTTTCTTCGTTTTCCTTGCGGTAGCGGTTGCACAAGGTTACCAATGCTTCGGCCACGCGCTTGCGCACGGAGTTGTAGGCAAGTTTGAGCAGCTGTTCTTCCTTCTCTACCAGATTATCAGAAAGCAGGCGGATGAAACGGCGCGATACTTCGGCGTTGCGGTACAGCAGCGAGAAGAAATCTTCTTTCGGAACGAGGCACACCTCGCTGTCTTCGAGCGCAGAGGCGGTGTCGGAATAAGGCTTGTCTTCGAGCAGAGCTAAGTAACCAAAGAAATCGCCGGGTTTGTAGAGGCCGGTAATGAGTTCTTTGCCCTGTTCGTTTACCATGCCGGTTTTTACTTTACCGCTCACCACCATGTAAATGCCTTTGGGAAAACTGTCCTGCACGTAAATGCTTTCTTTCTTGCGACAGTTGCGCACATCGCGGCTGGCCGAGAGTTCGCGCAGGGCATCAAAGCCTTTGGCTTCGTTTACAAATTCATTGAGTCCGGAAATATCGCGGCTGAAATCGCGGCGCACGCGTTCTGATTTCTGCAGGCGGCTTTCAATGGCGTTGAGCAGTTCAATATCATCAAACGGTTTGGTTACGTAATCGTCGGCACCCATTTCCATGCCCCGTCGCAGTTCACTGCGTTCGGCTTTGGCGGAGAGGAAGATAAACGGAATAGCCGAGGTGGTTTCGTTTTTCGAAAGCAGATGCAGCACGCCGTAACCGTCGAGCACGGGCATCATAATATCGCATACAATAAGGTCAGGATTTTCCTTCATGGCTTTCTCCACGCCGTCTTTTCCGTTTTCGGCGGTGATTACCTGATAATGCGCGAGTTCGAGAATTTCGGCGGTATTCTCGCGCATATCCTTATTGTCTTCAATCAGTAATATTTTTTTCATTGCGGGAAGCGTAGCGTGAATGTGGTTCCTTTATTTTCTTCGCTGGTAAATGCCACCGCTCCCTGCATGAGTTCTACATGACGGGCAACAATGTTTAAACCAAGGCCGGTGCCGGGAATATGCGAGGCATTGCGGCCGCGGAAGAAACGGGTAAATAAATGTTTCTGATCTTCTTCGGGAATGCCAATGCCCTGATCGGAAATTTCAATCACCAGTTCCTGATTATCGATTGCTGCTTTTACCGTAACCGATTTTCCGGCGGGTGAATATTTGATGGCGTTTGAAACAAGGTTGAAGAGTACGTGCTTGAGTAGTTTGGGGTCGATATAAATTTTGTCGGGACAAATGCATTGCAATTCAATTTTTATATCGGCGCCGGCAAGCGGCTTGAGTTCGGTAAGCACGTCCTGTATGAAGGGGCAAATGGTTGTAGCTTCGGGATTCTGACTGAGTTTGCCTTCTTCGAGCTTGCTTACCGACAGCAGGTCGTTGAGAATATCGTTGAGGTGTGTGATTGAGTTTTTGATGCGCTGCACATGCTTTGCCTGTTTATCCTTGTCGTTGGTTTCGCCGTATTTGGTAACGAGCGAAAGCGACGAGAGCATTGTAGCGAGGGGCGTACGGAACTCATGCGAGGCCATGGATACAAAACGCGATTTGAGTTCGTTGAGTTCGCGTTCTTTTTCCAATGCCGCATGGAGCTGATCTTTTGTTTTCTGAAGCTCGTCGATGGCTTCTTCGAGAATGAGCGTGCGGTTGCGCACCTGCCGCTCAAGATCAGCCGAGTAGTTGAGGAGTTTGTCTTCGGCTTCTTTGCGCAGGGTAATATCCACCACAAAAGCAATCACATAATTTTTGCCATCGCGCGAGAACGGGCTCAAGCTGATTTCGACCGGAAATTCAGAGCCGTCTTTCCGTTTGGCGTATAAATCGCGGCCGGCGCCCATTTTGCGTGGTTCGGGATGCGCCGTATAAGCATCATGCCGGGCCGCGTGCCCGCCTGCGTATTTCTGCGGCACAAGCATCTCAACCCGGTTGCCGAGCATTTCTTCCTGGCTGAAGCCAAACATTTGGGATGCACTCGGGTTGCAGCGCACAATTATGCCACGCTGATTGACCACCACAATTCCTTCCGATGCATGAAGAAAAAGTGCCTCCGCCCCCTCTAAACTGTCCATAAATGATTTGTCTGATTTCGACATCAAAGTAAACACAATCGCCGAAATTAGAACCGGAGGAGTCGGGAAAATATGATCTTCATCAGTTTTTAAGCTGCTAATGATTGTAAGTTAATCCGATACACGGCTGACCAGCCTCATTCGCTGCGCGGGATGGGGAGAGTAGTTTAGCAGTTGTATGGAGATTGCTGAAACGGCTGCGGCCACTGCCTGCTATCATTGCGGCGAAGACCTGAAGGGGAGCACCCTGAAACTTGATAACCGCGCTTTTTGCTGCGAAGGCTGCAAAACGGTTTATGAGATTCTCTCGCAAAACAACATGGCCGATTATTACCGGCTCAACGCCAATCCGGGCAAAAACGGGAAGGATGCTGAAACGGTGCGCGAAAAATATGCCTGGCTTGACGATTCTCAACTCGCGCGCGAGCTGATACAGTTTACCGATGGCGATATTTCCACCATTACGTTTCAGGTGCCGGCCATTCATTGCAGTTCGTGCATCTGGCTGCTGGAGAATTTGTGGAAACTGCATCCGGGCGTGGTGCGCACACAGGTAAACTTTCTGCGCCGCGAAGCACACGTTACCTTCCGCGAAAAAAGCATCAGCCTGCGGCAGCTTTGCGAATTGCTGCACCGCATCGGCTATCCGCCCGATTTGCGCGCAGGCAGCACCACACAGGCCGCACAGCCGCATACACAGCGGCATTGGTTTTACCGGCTTGGCGTGGCGTTTTTCTGTTTCGGCAATATCATGCTGCTGAGCTTTCCCGAATATTTCGGCGTGGATGCGCTGGCCGAATCGGAATACCGTAATTTCTTTGGTTACCTCAACTTCCTGCTTTCGCTGCCGGTGCTGCTTTACAGCTCGTCGATCTTTTTCCGCTCGGCATGGAGCGGGCTGCGCAGCGGTGTGGTGAATATGGATGTGCCCATTGTGCTGGGCATACTGGTGATGTTTCTGCGCAGCAGCTGGGAAATTTTCTCGCACACCGGCGCGGGCTACATGGATACGCTGGCCAGCCTTGTGTTTCTGATGCTCATTGGCCGATTGTTTCAAAACAAAACTTACGACCGCCTTTCGTTTGAGCGCGATTACAAATCGTATTTCCCGATGGCCGTAACCATTTTGCGCCACGGCAGCGAAACAAGCATTCCGGTAGCCAGCATCCGCAAAGGCGACCGCCTGCTCATACGCAGCGAAGAACTGCTACCGGCCGACAGCATACTTATGCAGGGACAGGCGTGCATGGATTACAGTTTTGTAACCGGCGAAAGTGCCCCGGCCGAAAAGGTAGCGGGCGAAATATTATATGCAGGCGGCCGGCAAAAAGGCAGCGCCATTGAAGTGGAAGTAATACGCGAAGTGTCGCAAAGCTACCTCACCCGCCTGTGGAACGATGCCGCATTCCGTAAAGCCGAAACGCACGATGTAACTTCGATGGCAGGGCGTATCAGCAAAACATTCACGTTTGTGGTTTTGGCCATTGCAGCCGGTGCCGCACTCTACTGGTTCAGCAGCGATGCACACCGCTCGCTCAATGCGTTTACGGCTGTACTTATTATTACGTGTCCTTGCGCACTGGCCATTTCATCGCCGTTTACGCTTGGCAATATGCTGCGGCTTTTTGGCCGCAAGCGTATTTACCTCAAAAACACCGCCGTGGTGGAAACACTGGCCGGAATTGATACGGTGATTTTCGACAAAACCGGCACCATGACACAAAGCGGCGATACCGGTGTGCAGTGGGAAGGCGATGAATTGAACGACGAAGAACTTGCCGCAGTGCGCGCACTGGCACGGCAGTCGGGCCACCCGCTGAGTCAGAAACTTTATGCGGGCACGCAAAGTGGTGTACTGCCCGGCATTACTTCGTTTGCCGAACACACAGGCAAAGGCGTGCAAGGTGTGGCAAACGGACTTAATGTAAAACTTGGCGCAGCCTCGTTTGCCGCGCCGGGTTATGCCACACAGGCCGAAGCGAAAACGGCGGCTGTATATATAGGTATAAACGGAACACTCCGTGGCCGTTTTCTGTTTGGCAACCGCTACCGCAACGGCCTCACTGATCTGGTGCAGGAACTGCGCGGAAAGTACACACTGGGCGTGCTTTCGGGCGATAACAATGCCGAAGCGGGCTACATTACCGCGCTTTTTGGCCGCGATGTGCTTGTACGTTTCAATCAATCGCCGGCTGATAAACTGGCCGCGGTGCGCGAACTCCAGCAGCAGGGCCGCAAAGTACTCATGATCGGCGACGGACTAAACGATGCCGGTGCGCTCAAGCAGAGCGATGCGGGCCTGAGTATTTCAGACGACATCAACAATTTTTCGCCGGCGTGCGACGGGATTGTGGATGCGCTGGTGTTCAGGCATATTCCCGCGCTGCTGCATTCGGCCCGCAAAGGGCGGCGCATACTCATGGCCAGTTTCGGTCTTTCATTCCTCTACAACATTGTGGGATTATGGTTTGCCGTGCAGGGCAATTTATCGCCGCTGGTGGCTGCCGTGCTTATGCCGGTGAGTTCGGTAACCATCATTCTGTTTACCACAATCGCATCGCGCATAAACGTGCTGCGTTCACTTTCGGATGCGCCCGATGCAACGTCTGTTGAACAATAAACAGATAAAGCTGAACACAAAATCACACGCATGAATATTCCTGATGAGCGTCATATAAGGCTATGACTCCGCTCATCGTTAACAGACTTTAAGAAACGGAATTTTACCGCGAAAAGAAAAGAGCCATGAGTGTATTATTTGTACTGATAGGAGCGAGTGTGCTGGTGGCCGGAGCGTTTTTGTTTGCCTTTATCCGCAGTGTACGCACCGGACAATACGACGATCAGTACACCCCTTCGGTGCGCATGCTTTTCGATGAACCATCGGGCATTGCATCATCCACCCAACAAAGTAAAACCAACGGAGAGGCCCCCACCGCTGAACCGAACAACCACTGATAACAGAACCTGAGTTTATGGAACACGCCGCAGAAACGGATCTTCACAAGCCACTGGCAGAGAAATTTGCCTACGACAACAAGATTGTCAAAATGTTTGCCTACGCTACCATGCTTTGGGGCGTGGTAGGTATGCTGGCCGGGCTTTATGCAGCGCTTGCGCTGGTTTATCCCTCGTTGAATTTAGGAATAGCCCAAACCTCCTTTGGCCGGGTTCGTCCGCTGCACACCAATGCAGTAATTTTTGCATTTGTGGGTAACGGAATTTTTATGGGCGTGTACTACTCGCTTCAGCGTTTGTGCAAAGCCCGCATGTTCAGCGATATGCTGAGCAAAATACATTTCTGGGGCTGGCAGCTCATTATTGTGCTTGCAGCCGTTACACTGCTCTGGGGCTACACCACCGGTAAGGAATATGCCGAACTTGAATGGCCTATTGATATTCTGATTACGCTCATCTGGGTGGTGTTTGGCTGGAACATGTTTGGCACCATCATCAAACGTCGTGAGCGCCATCTGTATGTGGCTATCTGGTTTTACATTGCCACGTTTGTTACAGTGGCCATGCTGCACATTGTAAACTCATTTGAGCTTCCTATTTCACTGCTTAAAAGTTATTCGTGGTATGCCGGTGTGCAGGATGCGCTTGTGCAGTGGTGGTATGGCCACAATGCGGTAGCGTTCTTTCTCACCACGCCTTATCTGGGTCTGATGTATTACTTCATTCCCAAAGTGGCCAACCGTCCGGTTTACTCGTACCGTCTTTCCATTATTCACTTCTGGGCACTTATTTTTCTTTACATCTGGGCCGGTCCGCACCACCTGCTCTACTCTACACTTCCCGACTGGGCACAATCACTTGGTGTAGTTTTTTCAGTAATGCTCATTGCGCCGTCGTGGGGTGGTATGATTAATGGTTTGCTTACGCTGCGCGGTGTGTGGGATAAAGTGCGTGAAGATGTGGTGCTGAAGTTTCTGGTGGTGGCGGTAACGGCTTACGGTATGGCCACATTTGAAGGACCGATGCTTTCGCTGAAAAACGTAAACGCCATTGCCCACTTTACCGACTGGATTGTGGCACACGTACACGTAGGCGCTCTTGGCTGGAATGGTTTCCTCACCTTTGGTATTCTCTACTGGCTTGTTCCGAAAATGTGGGGCACCACGCTGTGGTCGAAAAAGCTGGCCGGCTGGCACTTCTGGCTGGGCACACTGGGCATTCTGTTCTACGCCATCCCGATGTACTGGGCTGGCTGGGTGCAGCACCTGATGTGGAAACAGTTTACGCCCGACGGACGTTTGCTTTACCCCAACTTTCTCGAAACCGTTACGCAGCTGGCGCCTATGTATATGATGCGCGCACTTGGCGGTACACTTTATCTGGCCGGTGCAGTGATGATGGTGGTAAACCTTATTAAGACTGCCAAGTCAGGCAAATTTATTCCCGAAGAAAGTGCCGAAGCTCCTGCGCTTGCCAAAAACTATCGTTTGCATGGCAATGAACACTGGCACCGCGCTATTGAACGCCGTCCGGTACAATTCCTCATACTCAGTCTGGTCATTGTAGGTATTGGCGGTATTCTTGAGCTTGTGCCCACATTCCTTGTAAAATCAAACGTGCCCACCATTTCAAGTGTGAAACCTTACACCCCGCTCGAACTGCATGGACGCGATATCTATGTGCGCGAAGGCTGCTACGTGTGTCACTCACAGCTCATCCGTCCGTTCCGTTTCGAAACCGTGCGTTACGGCGATTATTCGAAAGCCGGTGAGTTTGTGTATGACCATCCGTTCCAGTGGGGCTCAAAACGCACCGGTCCTGATCTGGCGCGTGAAGGTGTGGGCAACAACAAGAAATCGAACCTGTGGCACTACAACCACCTTGCCGATCCGGGATATATCTCGCAGGGTTCCATTATGCCGAGCTATATCTGGCTGCTGAATGATGAACTGGATACAAGCACCACGGCAGCCAAAATCAGAGCCATGCAAACACTTGGCGTGCCATATGCCGAAGGATACGATGCAAAGGCCAACGCCGATGTACGTGCACAGGAGAATGAGATTTATGCAGACCTGATGAAAGACGAGGAAAAGCTGCTGCCCAGCGAAGGCACCGGCCCGAACCGTGAAGTAATTGCTGTAATCGCTTACCTGCAACGGCTCGGCAGGGATCTCGAAGCCGGAAAATCAGCCGAAAAGAAATAAGCCATGAAATTTTCCAGCTACCTCGAAACGATCACCGGTGTGGGCATATTCCCGCTGCTTTCGCTGCTCATGTTTGTACTGTTTTTTACAGTAGTGGCCATGTGGGCATTCAAAGCCGAAAAGAAAATGATCGATTCAATGAAACAACTTCCGCTGGATAATGCGGAAAATACAACTGCCGATAATCATCAATCAGACCGCGTATGACCACCACTCTCACCACCCGGCGTTGGTTTATTGCCGTAAGCCTTCTGTTCACAGCGGTATCAGCCAGTGCGGCTGATGCAGTGCCCGCAGCTGCAGGCACAACAGAAAACGTGGAAGTATCTGTTTTCTCAAATACATTGTTTAATACACTGCTCACCGTGAGCATACTGATGCTGCTCGTAATAATTGGTCTTGCGCAGATGCTTCAGGGAGCCGCCCGTTTTCATCTTGCCAAATCTAAAAATACGCCCCCTTCGCCCAACAGCGGCGAAGCTAAACACACAGGCAGCGGGACAGTTACCGGTATTGCCTTGCTTGCCAGCCTGTTGCTGCCTGTGTTATCTTCGGCTCAGGATGCAGCAGCCAGTGCGGCAGCAGAAACAGAACTTAAAGTGCCTGATTTTCCCGACAGCATCGGAGGTTTGGATATCGGCGTGTTCTTCTTCATGATTAGCATTATTCTGGTTGAGGTAATTGTGGCCTACGTGCTCTGGGGTGCCGGCATGAAGCTGATTGTAAGCGAGGAAGAAAAAGCACGCCGCAAAACCGCAAAAGCGGCTAAAGCCGCCAAAGCCGCTCCCGCATTTATCGAAACACTCAATGCTTCTGTTTCTATTGAAGACGAACAAACCATTATGCTCGATCATGAGTACGATGGTATCCGCGAGCTCGACAACAACCTGCCGCCGTGGTGGAAATACGGGTTCTACCTCACCATCGTATTCTCTGTAGTGTACCTTGTTCACTACCACGTAAGTAAAACAGGCCCGCTTCAGGATGAAGAATATACACTTCAGGTAGAAGAAGGTGCCCGCCAGCTTGCCGAGTATCGAAAAACTGCCGCAAATCTGGTGGATGAAACGAATGTAACCCTGCTTACTTCGGCCGACAGTATTGGCACCGGACAAAAGATTTTTGTGCAGAAATGCGCGGCCTGCCACGGCCAGAAAGGCGAAGGTCTTGTGGGGCCAAACTTTACCGATAACTACTGGCTGCATGGCGGCGACATCAAGAGTGTGTTTACAACCGTGAAATACGGTGTAACCAACAAAGGCATGCAGGCCTGGCAAAACGATCTTTCGGCTTCCGAAATGCAACAGGTTAGCAGCTACATTCTGAGTATTGCCGGAACAAACGTAGCCGGAGGCAAAGCCCCGGAAGGCACTATTTACAATCCGAAAGGCACACCGGCAGCTGATTCTACAGCCACGCCTGCTGTCGATTCGCTCAAAACCGATTCCGCGAAAACTGTCAGTAAACAAGTAAAATAATACTCAGTATGTCCACAGAACAACAGAAAGAAAAGGTGCAGATGGACGAATCGTTCAGGGACAGTATTGCCACCATTGATGAGAAGGGTAAGAGGGTGTGGATGTTTCCGCAGCAACCCTCCGGACGTTACTACAACCTCCGCACACTCTTTACCTTCTTTTATCTGGTTGTATTTTTTACACTTCCGTTTATTTATGTGGACGGACATCCGCTGTTCGAATTCAATGTAATTGAACGGCGGTTCATCTTTTTCGGCGAAATTTTCTGGCCGCAGGATTTCTTCATCTTCGTAATTGGTATGCTCACCTTTATGGTGTTCATAATTGTGTTTACGGTGGCGTTCGGGCGAATATTCTGTGGCTGGGCCTGTCCGCAAACAGTTTTTCTTGAAATGGTTTTCCGCCGCATCGAATACTGGATAGACGGTGATTTCAACGAACAGAAAAAACTGCGCAAGATGTCGTGGACATCCGCAAAAATACGAAAGCGGGTACTCAAGCATGGCATCTATTTTCTGATTGCGTTTCTGATTGCCAATACGTTCCTTGCCTACATCATCAGCTACAAAGAGTTATTCCGGATCATTGGCGAACCTTTGTCGATGCACTTTGGCGGCTTTGTGGCGATACTCATTTTTACAGGTGTGTTTTATGGCGTATTTGCCTGGTTCAGGGAACAGGCCTGTCTAATTGTTTGTCCCTACGGCCGTATGCAGGGCGTATTGCTCGACAAGCATTCGGTGGTGGTGGCCTACGACTATGTGCGAGGCGAGCCGCGCGGAAAGTTTAAGAAGAACGAGGAAAAGTCACGTGGCGACTGTGTAGATTGCTTTCACTGTGTGCATGTATGCCCCACCGGTATTGATATCCGCCACGGTACACAGCTTGAGTGTGTAAACTGCACGGCCTGCATTGATGCCTGCGACCATGTAATGGAAAAGCTCGACAAACCGAAAGGGCTGATCCGTTATGCTTCCGAAAGCGATATCCGCGAAGGCAAACGCACCCGCATCACGCCACGGAAAATTGGTTATTCCATTGTACTTACACTGCTCACCGGTGTGCTGGTTACGCTGCTTCTTACCCGCTCCGACATGGAAACTACGGTGCTTCGCGCACAGGGACAAATTTTCCAGCGCCAGCCTGATCATCGCATCAGCAACCTGTACAACCTGAAATTAGTAAACAAAACCACGCACGATATTCCGGTTACACTGAAACTCGAATCGCACAAAGGCGAAATAAAACTTGTAGGTGATCCGATTCTGCTCAAAGCCGAGTCGAACGGCGAGAAAGGTTTCTTTGTTATTCTCGACAGCATCAATATCAATCAGCGCAAGTCGAATGTGCTTATCGGAGTATATAACGGCGATAAAAAAGTAAAAACCGTGAAAGCCTCGTTCATCGCGCCGGCATCGGTTACGAAGCATTAACAATATATAAGCTCACTATAAAACAACATACAATGAACTGGGGATTGCGCATTGCACTTTTATATGGCGGCTTTGTAGCCGGAGTGGTGTTTATGGTGATTATGAGTTCGCGCCAGAAAATTGATCTGGTGCGCAAAGACTATTATGCTGCCGAGCTCAAACATCAGGACAGAATAGATGAAACGGCCAATGCAAATGCGTTATCGGAGAAGGTTACATTGAAGCATGCCGGTAAAGCAGTGGAAATTACATTCCCGGCTGAAATGAAAAACAAAGCTGTGAAAGGTACTGCTTTATTTTATCGTCCAAGTGATGCCCTGCTCGACCGCAGGTTTGAGCTGAAGCCCGATACCAGCGGCACACAGGTAATTACAGGCGATTTTACGCCGGGCATTTACAATGTGCAGATACAATGGACATGCGAAGGCAAAACCTATTATTCGGAAATTATTTTTACCTATTAATGCCATGATGATTGTATTGGCCGCATTGAGTTTGGGCTTTTTAGGCAGTTTCCACTGCGCCGGAATGTGCGGCCCCATTGCGCTCGCCCTGCCTGTGCATCACCGCAGCGCAGGCGGGCGCGTGGCCGGAATACTGATTTACAACATTGGCCGTGCCCTTACGTATGCGGCGCTGGGCGCTGTTTTCGGACTTGTGGGCAGTGGCTTTGCGATGGCCGGTTTTCAGCAGGCATTCAGCATTACCATTGGGGTGTTGATGATTTTGTTTGCGCTGATGCCCGAACAACTGGCGTCGAAAATTACCGGTGTAAAACATTTGTTTCGCGGCTTCAATAAAATAAAGCAAAAGCTGGGCTACCTGTTTCAGCAACGCAGTAACAAGGCGCTGCTGTTTACCGGATTGCTGAACGGACTTTTGCCTTGCGGCCTGGTCTATCTGGGCATTGCAGGCGCGGCAGCTACGGGTAATGTGTGGCAGGGCGCGTTGTTTATGGCGGCATTCGGGTTCGGTACCTTCCCGCTTATGATTTCCGTTTCTGCATTCAGTCAGTTTATCACGCTGAATGTGCGCAACAAAATACGCCGCGCCATGCCTGTGGTAATTGCCGGCATGGGTTTACTGCTTATTCTTCGCGGCATGAACCTGGGTATTCCCTACCTGAGTCCCGAAATTACACACACCGAACAAGGCACAGAAGCCTCGTGCTGCAAGCCCGACAGGCACCGCAGCCGCCACTGAAGCACACTACACATGCAGCCTGATACCGATTTAATACGCCGCTGGAACACTGCCGCACCTCGTTACACAAGCTATCCCACGGTGCCCTGCTGGCAACATTCGCCTGAAGAAGACGAGTGGAAAAACGAAGTACGCTTTACTTACGCCACCCTTCCCGAAAACGAAGGCATCAGCCTCTACATTCACCTGCCCTACTGCGAAAGCCTGTGTACGTATTGCGGCTGCAACACACGCATTACCATTAATCATGCGGTGGAAGAGCCTTACGTAAATGCGGTGCTCAAAGAGTGGGAAATGTACTGCGCATTGTTCGACACAGCGCCGCAAATACGCGAGTTGCATCTGGGCGGCGGCACACCCACGTTTTTCAGTGCGGCCAATTTGCATACACTTATTACGGGCATTTTCAGCAAAGCGGCGCTGCATCCCAATGCCATGCTCAGTTTCGAGGCGCATCCGGCCAACACGACCACTGAACACCTCGAAACGCTTTACACACTTGGCTTCCGGCGATTAAGTCTGGGCATTCAGGATTTTGATCCGCTGGTGCAGAAGACCATTAACCGCACACAAAGTTTCGAGAGTGTGCGCAATGTAACCGAGGCTGCACGCCGCATTGGCTACACCTCCGTAAACTTCGATCTCATTTACGGCCTGCCCAAACAAACCATGCACAGTGTGCGCGAAACCTTCCGCCTCACCAACCTGCTGCGGCCTGATCGGATTGCGTTTTACAGCTATGCGCATGTGCCGTGGATTAAACCCGGGCAGCGCAGTTTCACCGAAGCCGATTTGCCCGGCAACGAACAAAAGCTGGCACTCTACCACTGCGGCCGGCAAATGCTCGAAGAGGCCGGTTATCAGGAAATTGGCATGGATCATTTTGCCCTGCCTGCCGACGAGCTCAGCAAAGCCGCACACGAAGGCACACTGCACCGCAATTTTATGGGCTACACCACTTCGCCCTCGCGCCTGCTCATCGGCTTGGGCGTATCAGCCATCAGCGATTCGTGGCTGGCCTACGCGCAAAACTTCAAAACGGTGGAAGCCTACCTCGATGCGGTCAACAACGGCCGCCTGCCCGTATTCCGCGGCCACCTGCTTACTGCCGAAGATGTAAAAATGCGCCGCCACATTTTAAACATCATGTGCCGTTACAACACGCAATGGACAAACACCGCCCACGAAAAAGTATTTTACCAAACCATTGCCGAACGCTTAACGCCACACCGGCACGATGGTTTGGTGAAACTCAGTCCCGGTACACTCGAAGTAACGCCGTTGGGCCGCGCATTTCTGCGTAACATCTGTATGGCGTTTGATGAGCGGTTGTATGCGGCGGAGCAGGAGAAGGTTATGTTTAGTAAGGCGGTGTGAAACGAGATTAACACCTTTCTAATAATCATACAATTAATTATTATTTAAATTAAAGCACTGAAAATTTATTGTATTTTTCTTTATTCATTATCTCAACACTTTCAAGAGATGCTATAACTTTATCATTAATATAATCATAACCTGAATCCAAATTGCCAGAAAAATCATATTTTAACTCATAAATCAGATCTTTGTCAGAATTATATAAAAACTTAGTACTAAATAGAGGAATTCCCAAAGCTGAAAAATAGCAAGCCGCTATTTCATTTTCATCCTCCGCAATGTATAAGTCAAAGTATTCAATTTCCTTTCCATTTTCATCGAACTCAATTATTTTTTTTACCTGAATACCTCTAGTATAATCCAGTAATGGAAGATGAATAATAAATGGAATATTTTTATACATCTTTGTATGCTTTTTAACTATTTCGCTATATTCATTACTATCCAAATAATATACTATTCTTTTTAATTGTTCTTTTTCTAAAAGTTCTTCTCTTAATAAGTTTCCTGATTCATAAAATCGTCTTTTATACCTTGCTAATGAGGCAACTTCAGCATGACTTAATTTCTCACCAGTAGTTGAAAAATATTCATAATCCATGTTCTCAAAGTTTAGGATTAATATCGATTTCTGAACCGTCCAGAACAATTTTCATACCTACATCAACTGCTTTGCTATACTGTGATGTCATTGTACGTAACATTTTCTTAAAATCATTTTTTACACCAGAATTATAAAGGTCTTTTCTTTTTATATTATATACATCAATTTTACCTTTTTCTGCAGCACTCTTTACATTTTTGGCTTTTTTTGACTCCTCAACTCCACCAAATCCTTCTATGGCGGCATCTCGAATATTAATAAAATCAGATTTGGTTGCTGTAGCTGAAACGTCAATATCTTTAGCCGTAGGTTTTCTTAATGCAGAACCCTGCACATTAATATTAACTACTTTGGCATCGAATTGATCTAACAGATTAACCACTCCTTTTTTCCAATCTGCAAATTTTTCAGCACTCTGGAACCAATATGGGTATCCTCTCGGTTGAATAATAGTAGCCCAATTTTCCATCTGTTGTGAAAGATGAGGTGCACGAATAATTTTATCTTTTCGACTTCCTACAAAAGCCATATCAGTCATAACATCATCTTTAACATTTAAAGATAAACCAGACTTTACTATAAGTTTCATTTCGTCAGGCGAATAGATAAAATTGAATCTATCAGGTTCTTTAGTTGTTTTTGATTTTACGCTTTCGGTAATCTCAGGCGCTTTTTTTAAAGTCATTTCATCATCTTCTATCAAAGGGAATAAATTAGATAATAGTATACTAATTCTCTCAAAACTTGAATCAATTTTATTATTTATTACTTCCATTTCCGCATCTGTATATTGTGTATTTCTATCATAATCAACGGTTTTCTCAACTTTCAAAACCTCATTATACTCATTTTCTGCCTCTGTAATATTTTTTTCAGCATTATTTCTTTCTTGAGACCCTGATTGTAGTTTATTCACTGCGATGTTAATCAATGAGAGCCAAGTAGGTAAGGTTTTTTGTTCACTAGCTACATATAAACGGGCATTCTTATTTTCTCCTTTATAAAATATCTTATGTTGTTTTTTATTTTTTGTTTTGAAGGATTTGGATTTTTTCCACCATGAAAAAATAACATCCTTAACACTACCCGCCACATTCTTCACTCCCCCCCACAATTTCCCCGCCTTCTCCTTAATCCACTTCGCCACCTTACTCATCATCCCGTCCACCTTATCCTTAATCTTCGCCAGCGCCGCACGAATCTTCGCCGTAATGCCATCCAGCTTAATCAGTTTCGCCAGAAACGAAATAACCAGCGTTAAGCCCTGTGCCAGTCCATTCTCCAACGCACCCGCCGCAGCACCGATATTGCCCATTGCAATTTCGCCGATGGAGCCCATGAAGTTGCCAATCATCTGCGCAATGTCTTTGGCTTTCTGGATGAAGAACACAATGGTATCGTAAATGCCCACAATGGCGCGTATGATGCCTGCGCCGGGGATAATGAGCGTAGCCACAAACTCGATGGCTTTCTGGATAATGGTTTCTTTGATCCAGCTTTTCACCGCATCCACAAACGCATCTTTCAGCTCACCGGCCATGTCTTTGAGGGCATCCCAGGCGGCCATGGGGCCATCGGTGATGAGTGCTTTCACAATCTCAAAGCCTTTTTCCATGCCTTCCACCACCGGCTCGGGAATAATTTTCACTAAGTGCTTGCGGATGTTCTGGTAGCTGATGCCCACCATTTGCAACGCCACGCTGGCAATGCCTTTGGGGTCCCAGCTTTCGGGCAATTTCACTTCCGTAAGTGAGCCGGTGAGCCAGCTGAACAACGCATTTTTGAGGTGAGTCAAAAAGTTTTTGCCGAAATTCTGAAAGCCTTGATCGGCGGCATTGAAGAGGTTTTTTACAAACTGGATGGGCTTTGTAAAGATGGCCTTGAGCACTTTTGCGCCCTTGTTGATGATGCCTTCAATTTCGCTGAGCGAATAGCCGAATTTCTGCAAGGCCCAGGTGAAGAACTTTTTGGCGGCTTCCAGCAACAGCTTGCCCAGTTTAGCCAGCGCGCCCGACATTTCCTCCTTCATCTTTTCAATCTTCTCGTCGATGGCTTTGATGGCTGCCTTTTGCTTGTCCTGAAGTTTTTGCGCAAGTTCTTTTTCTTTTTCGTCAACCTCTTTATCCAGCTCATTGAGCCTGTCGGTCATTTCTTTCATGGCCGATTCGCCTTCGGCTTTCAACTCGGGGCCGAGGTTCTTTACATATTTGGCAATTTCGGTTTTGGCGCCTTCAATTTCGGCTTTGCATTCGGCAATTACGTTCTTGTTATCTGCAGTAATATCGGCCACGAGTTTGTTCATCGTGTCCACAAAAATGCCTTTGTTGCGCTGGAAGATTTCGTTTACTTCGGGCAGCTCATCCATGCCCAGCAGCCAGTCTTTGGCTTTTTTGGCCCAGCCCCAGAAGCCGCTGTAGCGTTGGTCTTTAAAGGCTTCTATCTCGCGCTTTACATCGTCTTCAAATTTCTTCGATGCAGTAGCATTGCCATCGTCGAAACGTTTCATGCTTTGCGTTTCGAGTTCGGCAAGGCGTGTGGTTACTTTATTGCGGGCTTTGTCGTAAATGGCCTTAATATCATCAGTCACCTTTTGCCGCTTTTGCTGCATGGTGAGTTTGGTGCCGGTTTGCCTGCCGCGCGTGGCGGCGAGCGACTGTTTGCGTTTGTTTTTTATTTCGCCGCGGCCTTTCTGTTCTTCCTGCTGCAATTCGGTATCCACCTGCTTGCGTTCATGCTCGGCGGTTTTGCGGGCGGCGGCGGGTTTGTCTTTTACATCTTTTTTGAGCTGCTTGCGGTCTTTGTTGGCTTCGGCAAGGTCGCCGCTGTCCACCATATCAAGCTGCTCCTGCGAAATTTCTTCTTTTTTGAGCAGATCGTCGGAGTCTTTGCTGAACTTGCTCATATCGGTATGTTCCGGTTTGAGCGGGGCAATGGCACCGGCGCCAAGTTGCAGATTGGGTGTGGCCGGGGCAATTTCTTCGGGCGGTAACGCTTCGGGCGTATGCGTAGGTGGTGCGGGCGGACGGGGTTTGTCCATTTCGCCGAAGGTATCGGTTACGCTGTTGGTGTGGCCCTGCACCATATTCATTACGGTGCGGCTGATATGCCCGCCTTTGCCGTTTCGTTTGAAGTTGTCCACATCTTCAATACTTTGCGGCATATTGGCCTGAATGCTGTCGAGCATGGCTTTTGAGGCGTCTTCGGCTTTGGGTTCAGGGGCGGGCTTTTGGTTAAGGGCCTCAACCTGTTCGCCATGACTTTTGCTTTGTCCTTCGAGTGCAGGCGGCACCACGGCTTTTTCTGTCTGGCCAAGTTTGGTAAGCGGATCGTCGTGCGTTTGTTCGTTGGCTTTGAGCTGAGCAAGTTTAGCCACACCACGCAGCAAAACCGGGCCGCCCAGCATGGCCAGGAATTTGCCCACTTTACCTTTTGCGGCTGCCTGCAACGGATTTTTGGCAGCACCCGCTTTTTTACCGCCCTTGCCTTTCTTCACATTTAAATCAGTCTGGCCTTTGGGTTTTGCTTTCTGTGCCGCTTTGGCCGCTGCTGCCTGCACCGTAACAACGGTTGCCTTGGGTTTAAGCGGCTTTGGCTGCTGGCCTTTGCCATGCTTTTTCTCAGCCGCTACAGCCTCCATCTCTAATCGAACAGCCTCAAACACCGACATGTCGGCCGGCAATTCAATCATTTCACCATTCATGCGCCGGAACATACGCTTGCCGCCATCGCCGCTTTGTGCTTCACCGTTTGACTGGCGGGCAGGCGGATTGGGAGTAACGGTGGGTGTTACGCTTTTGGTGCGGGCGGGCGTACCAGACATAAATTTCTTTGCTTCAGATTCACAAATTACAATGCCCGGAAGGCAGAAAGCAAGCAGGATTTATCAACAGAAGTTGTTTACCGTTTTTGATGCTCCGAAAGGTTTGGTTAAATAGCCCGGATAGAACGGAGGGCGGATGGTGTACCTACTTTTTTGTGCCGCACACTCCGACCGCAGAGATAGCCGGAGCCAAGCGGTATTTTGAAATGCTTTACGGTTCGCTCCCACATACTGGCACTCGCTTATCTTTGCCACATGAAAACCAAAGAATGCCCCTCGTGCGCCATGGAAATTCCGAAAAACGCGGAAGAATGCCCGGTCTGCAACTTTGAATTTCCCGTTCAACCCAAATCCCATACCTGGATTATCTGGATAGTACTTATTGCATTTGTACTGATGCTGTTTGGCGGTATTGCCCGTTTTCTGTAAACAAAAAAGCGGCGCCGTTTGCCGGGCCGCTTCAGTTGTATTCTATTTAAATAGTTGTTACGCCACGCCTTCGTAACCGATACGTTCTTCGATGAGATACGTATTCCTGTCGCTTGATGAACGCGCAATAAGTTCGCCGAGGAAGCCGGCCAGAAAAAGTTGTGTGCCGATAATCATGCTGGTGAGTGCAATGTAAAACCACGGACTTTCAGTAACGCGCGGTGCTGTGCCGCCGCTGAATACATGATATAATTTTGCACCACCCAGCCATGCCGCCGCAAAAAAGCCAAGCATGAACATGAGCGAGCCGATGAGCCCGAAGAAATGCATGGGGCGTTTGCCAAACTTGGAAACGAAGGTGATGGAAAGCAGATCGAGGAAGCCGTTTACAAAACGCTCTAATCCGAATTTCGACACGCCGTATTTTCGGGCCTGATGCACCACTACCTTCTCGCCTATTTTGTGAAAACCTGCGCGTTTGGCTATTACCGGAATGTAACGGTGCATTTCGCCATACACTTCAATGCTTTTCACTACTTCGCGGCGGTAGGCCTTGAGACCGCAGTTCATGTCGTGCAGCTTTACGCCGCTGAGCCAGCCGGTGGCTGCATTGTATAATTTGGAAGGAAGATTTTTGGTTACGGCATTGTCGTAACGCTTTTTCTTCCAGCCCGAAACCAGATCGAATTTTTCTTCACGAATCATGCGCACCAGTTCAGGCACTTCGTCGGGACTGTCCTGCAAATCGGCATCCATGGTAATGACTACTTTGCCGTTTACCGCCTCGAAGCCGGTGTTGAGTGCCGCCGATTTTCCGTAGTTGCGGCGGAAACGAATGCCGCGCACTTCGGGAAACTGCGCCACCAGACTGCTCACCACTTCCCACGAACGGTCGGTGCTGCCATCGTCCACAAACACTACTTCGTAGGTGAAGTTGTTTTGCTTCATTACACGCGCAACCCAGGCGTGAAGCTCGGGCAGCGATTCTTCTTCGTTGTAAAGCGGAACTACAATGGATACGTCCATAACGAATTATGCATGGCCAGACGGCGGACCGTTTGACTGAAATGGTGAATACGGGTTATTGGAGGGAATATGTTTGGGATCAACCGGCGAAGCTGCTTTTTTAGTAAAGAATGCAGCTGTAATCAGGTTAATTAGGGTAAACACGAACAAATTTCCGACAAGCGCCATCAATAAAAGTATGGGGGCTGTGGTGAAACGTTTGCCCATGTCCTGCGCCATTTGCAGCTGCGCTTCGGGCATTCCGTCCTGCCGCAGTTTTTCGTACTGCATTTCCTGCTGGGCTGCAATGTATCCGGGAGCAATTACTTTGGCAAACACCACAGTCCAGATGGAAAGAATAACAGCCACAACCACGGCTACAAGCATGGCATAGCCAAACGCATTGCCATAGGTCATACCCAGATCGCCGCGCTTTTGTGCCCAGCCACGCAACCCCAGAATAAGAAACAGAATATAAAAAACGTAAGACACATAGTTTATGAACTGATTCAGTTCAAGCATATACACCACCAAACCCACAGCCACGCCCCCCATTGCCGCAGCAATGCCGTATTGTGCCACATGTGCCCATTTGCCGTTTACCTGATTGGTCATTCTGTTACGTTTTTAACGCCCAAAGATAACCAAAAGCCGTTGTCGCGCCTGATTTTCACATCTTTTGGAAAATTCCACCGCTGAAACACCGATAAAGATTTGCAAAACAAAAAACTTGCTTACCTTTGTGCCGGGTAAGTCTTATACGACCAGCTCCTGTTGAATCCCCCAGGTCCGGAAGGAAGCAAGGGTAGATGGTTGAGCGGTGCGATGTAAGTAGCTTACCCATTTTTTTTTGTCATTTTTCGGCTCCGCTCAAAATGACAAAAAATAATGGGCTTTGTACACATTGGACAACGCTGAGGAAAGTTTTTCGCCTGCGGCGAAGTAAACTTCTTTCTGCAAAATTTAAGCAAGTCTGCGGACTTGCGGAACAAAAGCCCCTGTCAACCCGCACACTCAAAAAATCCCCCCGGAAAATATTCCTTAGTTTCGTAAAGCCAAATCAACACACACATTTGTGTTTTTCAAACACGCCTATTCCGGTTTATCCATTCAAACCAATCGTTTGAAATTGCGCACCTACATGCACAACGATGCGCGGGCCTTGTTTGAATTTGTGGCACACAACCGGGAACGGATGCTCGATTACCTGCCCCTGACGGTAGAGCAAAATTCTTCAGTACTTGCCTCACGGCGCTTTATCAGGGAGCGGAAAAACGATTACCTGAATGATAAAAGCTGCTTTCTCGGCATTTTTCTGCATTCGGGCGAGCTGATCGGGCAAATTGCCATTCGCGAAATCAATTACCGCGTACCCAAGTGTGAAATGGGCTATGTAATTGATGCCCGGCAAACCGGTAAAGGCTATGCCCGCGAAGCTCTCGATGCGCTTTGCCACTGGTGTTTTGGCGAATTGAAGATGCAGAAAGTGAGCCTGCGCATTGAACCGGTAAATACCGCATCACGCAAAGTGGCCGCGGCTGCCGGATTTACCCTTACCGCCATGCTGCGCAACGATTTCCGCACGGCCGATGCCCGCCTGATGGATGCCGAACTCTGGGAACGCATACCGCCCGCGAAATAAACATGTCGTTAATTATATGTTCATTACTGCCGCCCGCCACGCATGCGAATAAGGCCGGTTTGCACTATTTTTGCAGCATATAAACTCTTCACTCATGAAATTCTTTATCGATACGGCCGACCTCGCCCAGATTCGTGAAGCCCAGGAACTGGGTGTGCTCGACGGTGTGACCACAAACCCCTCGCTCATGGCCAAAGTGGGCATTAAAGGCGCGGCTGCGGTTGAACAACATTATATCGACATCTGCAACATCGTGACCGGTGATGTTAGCGCCGAAGTAATCAGCACCGACTACGAAGGCATTATCCGCGAAGGCGAACACCTCGCCGCACTTCACCCGCAAATTGTAGTGAAAGTGCCCATGATTAAAGACGGTGTGCGCGCCATCAAATACTTCACCTCAAAAGGCATCCGCACCAACTGCACGCTCGTGTTCTCGGCCGGTCAGGCCCTGCTGGCTGCCAAAGCCGGTGCCACCTACGTGTCGCCCTTCATTGGCCGTCTCGACGATGTGTCAACCGACGGACTTGTGCTGATTGAAGAGATCCGCACCATTTACGACAACTACGGCTACCAGACACAAATTCTGGCCGCCTCGGTGCGTCACCCCATGCACATTATCAACTGCGCCAAAATTGGTGCCGATGTGGCCACCTGTCCGCTCAGCGCCATTACCGCACTGCTCAAACACCCGCTCACCGACAACGGACTGGCGCAGTTCCTTGCCGATGCGCAAAAGTTTGCATAAAAGCTTCCAATCATCACACGCAGCCGGACAAACGTCCGGCTGTTGTTTTTACCACTAATCACAACTACCTTTAAGCATGATTCTGCGCATCAACCCTGAAAAGCCCGACGCCAAAGACATCCACAAGGTAGCCGACGTGTTGCGCAGCGGAGGCATTATTATTTATCCCACCGATACTGTATATGGCCTGGGCTGCGATATCTACCAGCCAAAAGCCATTGAACGCCTTTGCAGACTAAAAGGCATTGCCCCCGAAAAAGCCAACCTCTCCATCATTTGCAGCGACCTGAGCCACCTTGCCGATTTTGCAAAACCCATTTCCACCTCCATATTCCGCGTACTCAAAAAAGCATTGCCCGGCCCATACACCTTTATTCTGGAAGCCAACACCAAAGTGCCCAAACTGTTTCAGAACAAGAGAAAGTCAGTAGGTATTCGTGTGCCGGAAAATAAAATTGTGCAGGAAATTGTAAAGGCGCTGGGCAATCCAATCGTGTCCACTTCGGTACACGATTTAAGCGATGAAATGCTCGACTATTACGCCGATCCTGATAAGCTGGCCGAGAATTATGTGGATAAGGTGGATGTGGTGATTAACGGCGGATACAGCAATATTCAGGCTTCTACAGTAGTTGACTGTACGGATGGGGATTTTGTGGTGGTGCGTGAGGGATTGGGAGAGACGGCGCATTTGTGGTAAGTAAGCATACTTATCAACTGCGGAACGCCTTCGGCAACGCTTCAATCAAATCACCGGCTTTCATACTTTCCTGTCCGTACTCCGCAGCTGCAATATCGCCGGCTTTTCCGTGCAGATACACGCCCAGCACTGCCGCCTGCAACGCATCGTACCCGCGGGCACGCAGGCCGGTAATTAAGCCCGTAAGCACATCGCCGCTGCCGCCTTTGGCCATGCCGGCATTGCCGGTGGTGTTGAATAACGCGCGGCCGTCGGGTGTGGTGATGCTGGTGTATGCGCCTTTGAGTACGACGTAGCAATTAAAGCGCCGCGAAAATTCGAGCTGCGAAAGAAAGCGTTCGTGTGCACTTGTGTGCGCGCCGGCAAGGCGGTCGAACTCGCCGGGATGCGGCGTGAGTATGGTGCCGGGCGGCAGAAAGGCCAGCCAGGTTTTGTTTTCGGCGAGGATGTTGAGCGCATCGGCATCGAGTACCGTGGGGCAGGGTGCTTCCTGCAGCCATTGTTTCAGAAGCTGCGCAGTTTCTGCATCCGTGCCCCAGCCCGGCCCAAAGCCGGCAGCCGAATACTTCCGGGCATCGCGCACGCGGCCAGCCACTTTTTCTGCGGCATCGCTTTGCAGCACCATGGCTTCGGGCGCTGCGGTGTGTAAAATCACTTCGGCAAACTGCGGCACCAGCGCAGTTACCAATCCGCAGCCCGAACGCAGCGCCGCCTGCACGGCCAGCACAGCTGCACCGGCTTTACCACGACTTGCGCCACTCAGCAGCGCATGGCCAAAGCTTCCCTTGTGTGAAAACACCGCGCGGCTGCGCAGCAAGGGCGCAATTTCATCGGGCGTAAGCAAGGTATAAGGCGTTTGCGCAGCATCCATGTAGCCGCTGTGCAAACCAATATCAATCACCTTTACCACACCGGCAAAACAACCTGTTTCGGCAAACAACAGCGCAGCTTTGGGCTGATGGAATGTAAACGTATAAGCCGCATGCGCCACACAGCGCAAACTGTTGCCGCGGTTATCATCGCCAAACAATCCCGAAGGAAGATCAATGGAAATGATACGGCTGTGTGCCGCATTCATCATTTCAATGGCCGCTGCAGCCACACCCTCCGGCTCACGATTCAGCCCCGAACCGAAAATGGCGTCAATCACTACCGGCTGATGAAGTGCGGTAAAATCAAAATCGTTGCGGCTTTGCCACCCGATCAGCTGCACCGTGGTGCCGCGCAGCAACGCCTGATGATGCAAAAAATCAGCACTATCGTTTGCCGCAGCTTTCAGCAGCAGCACCACAACCTGATAGCCTCTTGAATAAAGATGCCGGGCAATTACCAGTCCGTCGCCGCCGTTGTTGCCATTGCCGCAGCACACGTAAACCGTTTCGGAAATATTCACCAAAGCGGCAATATGCGGCACACAAGCCGCTGCTGCACGCTCCATGAGATCGGCAGATTTTACGGGCTCGTGTTCGATGGTGTAGGCATCGGCTTCACGCAGTTGTGCGGTGCTGAGTAGTTTCATGGAAAAGCCGGACCGAACAACATAAAACGGGTAATGAAATTGGCCAGAATACACACTGCCGTTGTGCCAAACAGCCACACCAGCGCAGTGGCGCCGTGGCGGAATTTAAACAGCAGATGTGCAAAAAGCATTAGCCAGGTAGAAAGAAAGGGCAGCAATGCCGGAAACCGTACAATGCTGCCCCAGATATTTCCATTGAGAAGAAGAATAAGCGAACGCTGAAAACCACAACCCGGACAAGAAACGCCAAAGTGACTCTTTATCGGGCATTCCAGCATGCTATGCTCCAGCCAATGAATGAATGCATCCATTCTTAGTAATTATAGTAGGAACCCCAGTAACCGCCATAAGGGTTGGGATTGAGCAAACCGATAATCAGGAAAATGGTTCCGATGGCTGAAATAATTGTTCCGATAATGGCACACACGCGTCCGGCATTCAGATTTTTGAACGATGAAACGGTGTAGGCATCGGGCGACTGTTCGTACACCTTACGCGCGCCCACTGCAAGAATAAGTGCAATTACGCCGCAGATAAGTCCGGGAATACCATAGCAGAAACAGCCCACGATAGAACAAATGCCCAGCACAAGTACACCGGTTGAATTGGGCAGCTGCCGCTGGTTGTTGAACATGGGCGGAGGCATGGCGCCACCGTAAGGATTGTTTGGCGGAGGGAAGCCGCCGGGAGGCTGATTGTAGGGATTTTGCGGAGGCGGCATGTTGCTGCCCGGAGGGGTGTATGGATTTTGTGGCGGAGGCATATTGCCGTACGGATTTTGCGGCGGAGGCATGTTGCTGCCGGGCGGGGTGTACGGATTGGGCGGTGGCGGCGGTGTATTGCTGCCGGGGGGCATATACGGATTTTGAGGCGGCGGCGGTGTGTTGCTGCCCGGAGGTGCATACGGATTTTGCGGGGGAGGCGGAGGCATATTGCTGCCCGGAGGTGCGTAGGGATTAGGGGGCGGGGGCGGATTGTTTGGATTCCCGAACGGATTATTTTCATTATTACCCTGCGGGTTGCCGGGCTGACCAGGTTCGAAGGGAGGACCGGGAGGAGGAGGAAAATTTGACATCGCTTTAGAATGAATAAGGAGCCAAAATACTGATTTAGCCGCAAGGTGCATGAGAATTGCCCGGGAAAATATTTTTATCACAAAAACCACATTCTAATTGAACCGGGAATACGGATTGGATACTAAATCCTGTTATTTTAGCAGGAAACACATACCCGATGGAAACACCAAACAATCCCCCCCCGAATTATCCGCCCAACTACCAGCAGGGGCCGCCCCCCGGTGGTTATCCTCCTCCCCCGCCCGGCGGTTATCCGCCAAACTACGGCCAGCAACCCGGGCAACAGCAGGATAAAACTGTAGCTATTGTTGCGCATTTCACGCTCATTGGCTGGATTGTGGCGCTGGTGATGCACGGCAGCAACAAAACAAGTCTGGGTGCCTACTTTATCAGGCAGATGCTGGGCCTTATCATCTGCCAGTTTGCAGTGGTAATACTCGTATTTATTCCTATTCTTGGCTGGATTCTTTATCCGGTTTGTGGTATCGCACTTTTCGTATTCTGGTTGATGAGCCTTATCAATGCCATTAACGGCGTGGAAAAACCGGTACCACTGCTTGGCGATAAATTCAACG
This sequence comes from Bacteroidota bacterium, assembly GCA_020402865.1. Taxonomy (NCBI): domain Bacteria; kingdom Pseudomonadati; phylum Bacteroidota; species Bacteroidota bacterium. Next base: position 64,880 of record JADBYT010000014.1, read on the forward strand.
AATGGTTTAAAGGTGTAGCTACTGCATAAGTAAACCGCCACCACACACACAAAGCCCGCACGGAAGCAATTCTGTTGCGGGCTTTTTCGTGTTACCTACCGGCTTTGCTCAACGCCATGAGCGTGTGGTGAATTTCTTCCACCTGTGGCTCCAGTGCACGGCCATCATTGTAAATAATCCAGTTGGCGCGTTTCAGTTTTTCCGCTTCCGGCCATTGGTTTGCCATGCGTTTGCGTACGTCTTGTTCGGTTATGTTGTCGCGCTGCATGACACGTTCAATGCGCAGTGTTTCGGGAGCGGTTACTGCAATTACCCCATCAAGTCCGTTGTTGGAGCCGCTTTCAAAAAGTATGGCCGCTTCCTTGAGAATGTAGGCATGCGTCTGATGTGCCTGGCACCATACTGTAAAATGCCGGGCCACGGCGGGATGCACAATGCTGTTAATTTTTTGCAGTGCCGCTTTATCGGCAAAAACAAGTTGTGCAAGATAAGTTCTGTTGAGCGAACCATCGGGCTGATAGGTTTGCGCACCAAAGGCGGCAATAAGTTCAGCGCGCAGTGTTGCATCGGTGTTTTGCAGCATGCGTGTTTCACTGTCGGCAAAAAACACAGGCACACCCAGCCGGGCAAACAAATTTGCCACTGTGGTTTTTCCACTGCCGATGCCGCCGGTGATACCTATTTTCAGCATGTGCCAAAACTACGCAAAAGCGGCCACCGGATTGCTCCGCGTGGCCGCTTTTGTATGCGTGATAAGATTTAGCTTAGTTGGTCTTCACAATGCGCGAAGTGCTGAGTACGTTGCTGCCGTTGGTAATGCGAACAATGTACACACCGGCATTCAGCTGCTCGCCAATTGTGAGCATGCCTTGTGTGCCGTTGAGCGGCTGTGCCACCAGTACGCGGCCGGTAATGTCAATTACCTCGAGCACGGCATTGCCCGCTGCCTGCACCGGAATTGCATAAACTACCTGCACCTGCGAGCTGAACGGATTGGGAAACGCATTTACAGTAGCCGGCTGCACATTTTCGCCCACTGATACAGCGTTTGAATCAACCACATAGAAATGATCGAAACCGGCTTCGAGCAGATGCCCGGGCTGGAAATCGGTAGCCTGCACGGTTAAACGCATTTGCGAAGTAAGCGAAAGCAGCGGCGACACACGCACGGCATGGTGTACCCACGACGACATGCCCGGCGATGAAGCGCCCACACCTTCGAGACGCACGGTGGTAGTACCATTGGTTAAACGCACCACCAGCGAATCGTTGGGATTACCCTGTCCGCCTGCGTTGAAGAACCAGCGGTCGTAATGAATCCACGGATCATTGTACGTGCTAAGGTCAAATACAGGCGAGGTAAGTGTGGTTTGTCCGTTGTCCACATCATCCTGCGAAGCATTACCGCCGGCGTTTCCGGTTACATAACACTGATCGGTGCAGTCGCCGCTGGCGTCCACATCAGGGTTTGCATCGTTGGTAGCGAGGTACGAAGTGCCTACCGGCTCACCACGTTCCCACACACCGGCAGTAGCCGTGCCTGAAACCGTCCAGCCAAGATCATGTGTGAAATCGTCTTCGTAACCTGCACTCAGCGCAATCTGCGCATTGCTGGCTGAAGGAGTAACGCTGTCCTGCACGCAGTACATCAGATAGCCCCACTGTGAAGCAGCAATGGTGTAAAAATCAGTTTGTCCGTTGCACGAAGTATATTGTCCTTGTGCGTTGGAGGTGAAATTGTAATTGTTGTTTGTGCTGGTGTAGCTAACCTGCACGTTGGAAAGCGGCGTGGTGCTGGTAGCATTGGTAACTGTGCCCGTAATGTTAAGTGCATTGGGCGAAAACATGTTGATGTTAAATGTATTTACCTGCCCCGGTGCAAACACTACATTATTCAGTACCACGTTGGTGTAGCCGGGTTTGCTGAAGGTAACTGTGTAAGTTCCGGGAAGATGTGTACCCGTGGCAAAGTTGCCGGCAATGTCTGAAGTAGTGGTTACGTTTACCGATGAAATGGTAATGGTAACACCGGTAAGCGGCCCGCCGCAAGTGCTGTCGGAAACCGTGCCTTCAAGGTAACAGGCACGCACATAATCGGGCGACAATACAAACAAGCCTTCGTCGATATTCGATACCACAATGGTTCCGGAGGGAAGGAAAGGATATACACCCCAGGCACCGTCAAAACCGTTTCCGGTTCCTGAATACGTATCATAACGACCTACTTCCACAAGGTTATGCGGACGGGTCACATCCACAATATTGAATCCGTCCTTATACCATGACGTAACCGCCCAGTTGTGCAGGATGTGTGTATTGTGCACAATAGAACCTGAACCGGGCGTACACTGCATGCGGTCAACTTCCTGAATATTGCTCAGGTTGCTGATGTCGTATGCAGCAAGGAAAGAGTTTGTATTTTCATCAGTAGTGAACAGGAAGTTTCGGTCGTCGCTGATCCATACGTTGTGAGTAAATGCAGTAGGTGTGGTTTGTGTGGCCAGCACCACCGGAGCTGTTTTGTTGGTCATGTCAACCACGGTAAAAAAACCGGCATAAATGTGTCCGGCATAAAGTGTATCGTTATCCACGTAGCCGTCGTGTACATAGCCGTTTTGCTGATACTCGCCCACATAGGTAGGGTTGTACGGATCGGCGTTGAGGTCGAGCACCACAGCACCGCCGGCACCGATGTTGCTGCCAAAGAGGTAGCAATAGCCCAGCGTGGTATCAATGTGCAGGGCATGTACGGTTGAAAGCTGGTTGGCTATGGCTCCGTCGCCAAAGTAATAGTGATAGGGAAGATTGGTGGCCGGCAGGTTGCGCATATCCACAATCTGCAGCGCGCCGCCGTTGCCTTCGGTGGTTACATAGGCAAAACCTTTGTACACCTTGATTTCTTTCCAGAGATCGTCCACATTGGGAATCTGTACCACCTGCACCGGTGAGGCCGGGTTGGTTACATCCACAATGCTCAGGCCCTGCGATGCACCGCAGAGTGCATATTCATTGCCAAGCGAGTCGCGATAGCCGCAAATGTTGGCAAGCGTTTGCTGGCCATACGTGAGCTGCGACTGAAACTGCACATTGTAGTTCTGTGCCTGCATCGCTGTTGCGCAACAGCCCAGGATTGCCATTGCCGCGAAGTAGATTTTTTTCATCGGATAGTTCCGTTTTTAAATTGATTCGGGAAAATCAAAGAACGTAAAAAAATGTCAGTACATCAATTCCCACACTAACTGTTTAGACGGATGTTTGACGAATGGCCGGAAATTCAGTATAAGTGGTAAAATGATACTGTTTAATCACCTTTGGGCTGTACCGCAAAAAAGTAAAACACCCCGGATCAGGTTTGTCCGGGGTGTTGTTGGAATGCATTATTCAACTACTTCAGTTTTTTTACTTCTGCACGCAAGGCTTGTTCCACCGTTTCATTTACCTGATATAGCGGGGCACGCAGGTTGGGCTTGCAAAGTTTCATGGCATCAAGCGCCACTTTTACTCCGCCCGGATTACCATCGGCAAAACAAAGCTGGGTGAAACGGATAAGCGACTCGTGCAGCGGGCGTGCTTTGACAAAATCGCCGGCAAGGCCGTGGCGCACCATGTCGGAAAAAATCTTCGGATAGGCATTGGCCACTACCGAAATCACACCATCGGCACCGCAGGCCAGCATGGGCAGGGTAAGCATATCATCGCCCGAAAGGACGAGGAAATCGGACGGACGGTCGCGCAGAATAACCATAATCTGCTCCATGTTGCCCGATGCTTCCTTGGTGCCCACAATGCGCGGGAACTCATGCGCGAGGCGAAGCTGTGTTTCGGCCGTCATGTTCATGCCGGTGCGGGCGGGTACGTTGTAAAGCAGCACCGGCAGCGGTGAGGCTTCGGCCACCAGTCGGAAATGCTCGTAAAGGCCGTTCTGGTTGGGTTTGTTGTAATACGGCGCTACTGAAAGAATGCCGCTCACACCAATCAGATTGGTAGTTTCGAGTTTGTGAATCACCTCGGCCGTATTGTTGCCGCCAATGCCAAACACCACCGGCACACGGCCGTTTACGGTTTCGAGTACAAACTGAAGCACTTCGCTCTTTTCATCTTCGTAAAGCGCCGGAGCCTCACCCGTAGTGCCCATTACCACCAGAAATTCACACTTGCCCTTAATAATGTGCTCGGTCACTTTCTTTAAGGCCTTGTAATCTACACTGCCGTCGTCGGCAAAAGGTGTAACCATAGCCACGCCTGTTCCGCGAAACGGATGGTTCTGGCGTGATGATGCTTTTTTGGTGCTTGGTGACATAGTGGGTATGGATATACTGCAAAGTTAGTTCTTCCCGTCAATCCATACATGCCGGTGAATAAGTGTGGGGGAATTGTTGGTAAGTGTACCCGGACTAAGGTTTATTTACTGTTATCGCATAATAACTTACTACGTGTGTAAAGTATTCGCCCGACTTTATCCCGCTTTCAATTTCAATCGTATCAGCATAAACAATGTGCGAACGATTTTCATAAACCGTATCCTGTTTCCCGTTCTTTTGCCTCAGCCAGCTGTTAGCCGAAATCCGTTTGAAGGTTTCTATCAATTCCGTTTTCGTAGAAAATTCAAGACTATCATTTGTATAATTGTACATAATAAGTCTGCTTCTGCTAAAACTGTCTACAGTAGTGAGATAATTATCGAAAAATACATCCACCCTGTTCTTTGAACTGTCAAACATTTCCAGACTAAGGGGAAAATCATATCCGCCATACTTCCAACTCGCAAATTCAGGATACATCACATAAATTATTTTCCGTTCATGATCATCTGCTGTAGAAAAACCAGCAAAAAGTAAAAGGGGTAAAAACAGAAACACGGGTCTGAACATCATTACTTATTAAATCTTGCAAAATCTGTTCGCATCCCGCCAATCCGCGCCAAAAAATCCTCCCTCGAAATCATCTCTGCCCCCAGCGAGGCAAGATGCAATGTTTCCACCTGACAGTCAATCAGCTCGCCGCCTCCGGCTTCAAACTGTTTTACAAACGTAATAAATGCGGCTTTAGACGCATTGCTTTCCCTGCTGAACATCGACTCACCAAAGAAAAATTTACCCATGCGTATGCCGTAAAAACCGCCCGCCAGTTTGCCGTCTTTCCACGCTTCGTAACTGTGGGCGTGGCCAAGTTTGTGCAATTCAATATAGGCCTGTTCCACTTCTTCGGTAATCCATGTGCCTTGCTGGCCGTGGCGGTTTATTGCGGCACAGGCTGCAATGACTTCTGCAAAACAGTTGTTGGTAGTAACTGTAAATTCGCCGCGTTTGAGCACCTGCGTCATGCTTTTCGACACCCTGAGCTTGTGCGGGAAAAGCACAAAACGCGGATCAGGACACCACCATAGCGGCACGGTGGTTTCGTCGTACCACGGGAAAATGCCGTGGCGGTAGGCATTCAGCAAACGTGCCGGGCTGAGGTCGCCGCCCACAGCCAGCAGACCGTCTTCATTTGCAAGATGCGGTGGCGGAAACTCAATGCTGTTTTCAGAAAGCCAGACCGGCATAACTACTGCGCCGCAGGGCTGTTAATGAGTTGCAGATACGTATCAATCTGCCTCAGATAAAACTTCAGGCCTTTGTCGGCCGGCGAATCAATAAGCATATCATGCAAATGCCCGCCATCTTCGTCATAACGGCCAATTTTGAAACTGGCCCGCGAAAGGCCGCCCACACAATACAACGCAAATGATTTTCCGTCGTTCAGATCAAGCAGCAGATCAAAAGGCTCGTCGATAAAATTCTGCACAATATGCCCTGACGGGCGGCCCGTCCAGTCGAGCGTTTTAGGGCCGTAAAAATCATATTCGAGTTTCGAATACTGCACGGCGGGCTCTTCTTTAGAAAGATACTGCACCAGTACTTTCACCTTTTTCTTCTGATCGCGCAGGTAGTTTACGTATTTACGCAGCAGTTCAAAATCTTCTTCCGTGGTAAACCGTGCAGAGATGCCCACGGTTTTTATTTCATCCATGCCAAAGAATGCCTTGCTGCGCTGCACGGAAGTGAGCGCATCGCGCAGGCGCATACGGCCTATTCGGGCTTTGAGGGCATCAAACATACTCTGCGGGCATTAATCGGGGCTGCCGGTTTCGATGAGGCGCATGAGCTGGTTCTCATCAATAATGCGCACGTTCAGTTTTTCGGCTTTGGTGCGTTTTTCGGGGCCCATGTTATCACCAGCAACAAGGTACGATGTTTTGCCCGAAACCGAGCCGGTATTTTTGCCGCCGTTGTGTTCGATGAGTTGTTTTATTTCATCGCGCGAGCGGCTGAACACACCCGAAATTACAAATGTAAGTCCGGCCAGTTTTTCGCTGCGGCCTTCGAGTTGTGCTTCGCTCAGTGCAAACTGCAGGCCGTAGTTTTTGAGGCGTTGCAGCAACTCCGCATGCCGCGCATCATCGAGCCAGCTGCGGATGCTTTGCGCAAGTATTTCGCCCACTTCGGGCACGTCCACAAGCTGTTCAAGCGTGGCGGCCTGCATGGCTTCGATGTTTTTAAAATGGCCGGCCAGCTTGCGCGCTGTGGTTTCGCCTACGTGGCGTATGCCCAGCGCAAACAACACACGCTCAAACGGCACCTGTTTCGACTGCTCAATACCTTCGAGCAGGTTGTTGACCGATTTTTCGGCCATACGTTCGAGCGCAAGCATATCGGCTTTGCGGGTGTGCAGGTCGTACAAATCGGCGTAGCTGGCTATGAGTTTCGCGTCGAGCAGCTGCGCCACGGTTTCGCTGCCCAGGCTGTCAATGTTCATGGCGCGGCGGCTTACAAAATGTTCAATTTTGCCAAGCACCTGCGGCGGACAACCATCGGCATAGGGGCAGTAGTGGTTGGCCTCGCCTTCCATGCGCACTAATCCGGTGTGGCATTCGGGGCAGTGTGTAATGTAGGCATGCGGCTGCGAGTTTGCATCGCGGCGGCTCATATCCACACCTACAATTTTGGGAATAATTTCGCCGCCCTTTTCTACATACACAAAATCGCCCACGCGTACATCAAGCTTCGCAATAATATCCGCATTGTGCAGCGAGGCGCGTTTTACCGTAGTGCCCGCCAGCTGCACCGGCGCCAGATTGGCCACCGGCGTAATGGCACCCGTGCGGCCTACCTGATACGAAATAGATAAAAGCTGCGTAGCCACACGCTCGGCCTTAAATTTATACGCAATGGCCCAGCGCGGCGATTTAGCCGTGAATCCCAGCGCACGCTGCTGCTCATAGCTGTTCACCTTTATCACAATGCCGTCGATATCAAAATCAAGTTCGTGCCGGGCTTTGTCCCAATGCGCAATAAACTTCATCACCCCGTCGAGATCAGGCACCAGCCGCGTGTATTCGGGCACTTTAAAACCCCAGTTGCGCGCAGCATCCAGACTTTCATAATGTGTTTTAAAAGGCAGGTTTTCGCCCAGCACGAAATACAGATAGCAATCGAGTTTGCGCTGCGCCACAATGGACGAATCCTGCATTTTAAGCGTACCCGCCGCTGAGTTGCGCGGATTGGCCAGCAAAGCCTCGCCCGCTTTTTCCTTCTCCTCATTAATACTGTCAAACACCGAACGCGGCATAAACACTTCGCCGCGTATTTCAAAATCGGGCGGAATACTGCTTTGTACTTCGGCAAACAAATCGGCAGCGGCCTGCGCCGTTTCGCGCAAACGCAAAGGCAGGGTGCGAATGGTTTTCACATTGGCGGTCACCTCATCGCCTTTTTCACCATCGCCGCGCGTTACAGCCTGCGTAAGCTGGCCGTTTTCGTAACGCAGGCCAATGGCCACGCCATCGTATTTCAATTCACATACATACTCAAACGCTTCCCCGCCAAGTCCTTTACGCACCCGCGCATCAAACTCCTCCAGCTCTTCTGCGCTGTACGTATTACCCAGCGAAAGCATCGGGTAACGATGCTTCACCGTTGCAAATTCCTTGGTTACTTCTCCCCCCACCCGCAACGTGGGCGAATCGGGCCGGCGCAATTCAGGAAACTCTTTTTCAAGTGCCTCAAGCTCTTTCAGCAACTGATCGAATTCGTAATCGCCGATTACAGGTTCGGCCAGCACATAGTATAAATAGTTGTGGTCGTTGAGTTCCTGTGTGAGCGTGTTTATGCGGTTGCGTGCGTCGTCGCGGGTCATAATCGGGAAATGAAATTGAGAGGGCTAAAGTTCGAAATTTATAAAATCAATCAGAAATTCAGGCCTAATAATTATTATATTTGTAAATAATCAAAAAACAAAGCAATGGCATTAATTAATTCATATGGAATTTGGAATAATAAAGGTGGAGTTGGGAAAAGTACAATTACTTTCCATCTTGCAACAAGATATGCTGAACGTAACCCCAAAGTTAATGTTCTAGTCATCGACTTATGCCCTCAAGCAAATTCAAGCATGATGCTATTGGGTGGTGGGGCAGTTGGAGAACAATCAGTTTTAAATTTCTGCACAAAACCAACTCCTCCAACGGTAGTTGGTTATTTAACAACTGTAATCACGAATGGCCCAGGAGCTAATCTTCCGGATTATAATGACTTTATTACTAATGTAAATTCAGTAAATCCCAATTTACCTTCAAATCTATATTTATTATGTGGTGATGGTAATCTAGAACCTATTTCACCTGCAATTAGTGATAATGCTTCAGCAAGGGCACTCACACCTACAGCAAACCCATGGATATGGATCCACAATATTTTTAAAAATCTAATTAATGATTTTTCTGAAAAAAATTCCAATAATGATACAATAGTTTTTATTGACACGAATCCATCGTTTGGAATTTACACTGAATTAGCAATTATTGCTTCATCAAGGTTGTTATGCCCTATAAATGCAGATGATTCATCACGAACAGCGGCAAATGCAATGACAATTCTTCTTCATGGTTCAGTGCCCCCTCACCCTGTGTTTGGAGCTTGGACGTTTGCATCACTTGCACAAAAGCATGGTATAAAGATTCCTGAAATACATTTAATTATTGGTAATCGAATGACTCAATTTGATGGAGAAGCAACCGCATTCGGCGCTATGTCCGATGAAACTGCCAAATCATTATTTTTGATTTATCAAAGCAATCCTACATACTTTACTCAAAAGAACCTCACAATCAGTAGTATTGAAGATTTTAGATATAGTTACTCTAAATCACTTCGTGATTTTAATACCGCAGGTGTAGTAACTGCTCATTTAGGTAAATTACTTAGCAATATGTCTGCAGGTTATTATACGGTTTATTCTAAAGAGGTAAAAGTTAACAAACCACGAGTTAACGATTGCTTAGATGCAATTGACAAAGTAATTGATGCTCTTTAATTAATGATAAATAGACTTGTTTTTTTTCAAATTCTATACTTAGCAAATCTCTGGCATTATTTTTTTAAACAACAATAATTAAAAGACTAGCTCAATGAATAAGCCAGTCTTTTAATTATCCGATAAGAATTAATTAGTTCTTATTTATTAATTCTTCGTTTACTCCACAATCAGCTTACCGCTGCCCAGCTGCATACCATTCTGCACAACACGGTAAGCATAAATTCCGGCGGCAAGGTTGCTGCGGCCGATGTAGTGTGCTTCGTTCATCATACCGGTTTCGGTACGCACCACTTTGCCGCTCACATCCATCAATTCGAGGGTGTAGGCACCGTTGTGCCCGGCCATGTTTACCAGCAGCACGGCGTTTTCGCTCATCGGGTTGGGATAGAGTGAAACTGTGGCCTGCAGGGTGTTTTCATTCAAACCAACCACCTGTGCGAGCACGGTATCACAATACGTTAAGCTGTCGCCGCAGGGATTGTACACCGTGAGGCACACCACATGCACGCCGCTGAATGAGAACGTATGTGTGGGTGTGGGTGTGGATGACGTGGCGCCGTTATCGTCAAAATCCCAGAAATAGGAAGTGGCTCCGGTTGTGGTTGGTGTAAAGGCGTAATTGAGACCGGTTCCCGAAGAAATGAAGGAGGCCGAAAGCGCAAACATGCAGTTTGTGAGTGTGGTGCAGAATGTATCGCTTGAACAGGCATTGGTCACAATCAGACACACGGTATAAACGCCGTTTTGCTGATAGAAATGTGTGGGATTCTGCGTGGTGTCAACCGGCGAACCATCGCCGAAATCCCAGGCCCATGAGGTGGCGTTTGCCGATGAGTCGGTAAACAGATAGCTGGCGCTGCCTTCCACAAAACTGAAATTAGCCACGGCGGGCATGCAGATTGTGAGGGTATCGCAGAATGTGGCGCTGGAACAGCTGCTCAGGGCTGTAATGCAAACTACATAATCGCCGTTTACTGCATAGGTGTGCTGACCATTCTGTACGGTATCCAGCGGCGATCCGTCGCCATAATCATACACCCACATTGTTGCATTGGTGGATGATTCGGTAAACGAAGCCGTGCCGCCGTTTACAGCAGTGGTGAACGAGGTGGCCACAGGCAAACAAACAAATACCATCGAGCAATGTGTTTCAGTAGCGCAGCCTGAACTCACAACCAGACAAACCTGATACATTCCGTTTGCGGTGTAGGTGTGCGAAGGATTCTGTGTAGAGTCAACCGGCGATCCGTCGCCAAAATCCCATACCCACGATGTTACTTCTGAAGAAGAAGCATCGGTAAACTGAACCGTACCGCCATTGATGGTTGTTGTAAAGGACGCGGTTACGGGTAAACAAACAGGTACCAGTGTACAGCTTGTGTCGGCAGAACAAGTATTGCCTGCAATCAGACAAACCGTGTAGATGCCGCTTTGCGCATACGTATGGGTGGGGTTTTGCGAACTATCAACCGGCGATCCATCGCCAAAATCCCAGAGCCACTGCGTGGGCTGGTTGGTGGTAAAATCGGTAAATGAGGCTGTTCCTCCGGTAACGGTGCCTGAAAAGGCTGCCACCGCATTGAGACAAACGGTTACAGTTGTGCAAATGGTATCCGTACCACAACTTGTGGTTACATAACAGCAGGCATTATACGTACCTGAAGCAGCATACTGGTGTGTAGGCGAATCGGCCACTACCACGGGCGAATTATCGCCGAAATTCCACGAAATCAGGAAACTGGTATCGGCCGTTGTGGAAAACGAATACGTATCAAAAGCCTGCTGTGTGGCCGCAACCGTGTTGGTGATGAGTGTATCGTAATACAGGTTTACACGACTGATGCTTCCTGAGTTTTCTGTCCACAACTGTTGCGGTGCAGTAGTAGTGAGCGGAAACTGCATACCAAGACGGTTCAGTGCAACGGGGAAACCGTCGATGGTAACTGTAGCGGGGCCGGTAGCATAAGAATTTACCGTGGCACGCTGGCCAAGTACACCGATAATATCGCCCTGTTCAACCTGAATATTCACGGGAATAATGCCCGAAGCCGGATTGTTTTGTGTGAGATACAAGACCGTGAAATTGTTGGTAGTAGCAGAGAATAACGGCGGCGCGGCAGCAAAACGCACAATGGCAATACTTTGCGCTCCGGCAGAGGCAGTAGTGGGTACCTCTACGCCGGTTAGGGTTATGCACGAAGGCGCTGTAAAATAATATCCGCGTACATTACCGGTAAACGTGCCGTTTTGGGCGGGCATCACTACAGGTATTTGTGTTTGAGCAAATACAAAAATGCCGTTAAGCACCAGAAGTGCTGATAGTAAAAGTTTCTTCATTGGGATTGGGTTTCGGTTTGCATTACAAGGTTAGTGAAAATAGCCGCGCAAGGCAAATCAGGTGCAGTCAAACAGGCATAAATACTGATTTAACCCGCGGTTGATGAAAGCCAGTGCAGCAATGTACGGCCAATTTTTTCGCCCTCTACCAAAAAACCATCATGCCCGAACGGCGATTCGATTTCGATATACGTTGCATCGGGTACATGTGCCGCGATTTCGCGCTGTTCGGCTGTGGGGCAAAGCATATCGGTAGTGATGCCGATGCAAAGCGTGCGGGCTTGTACTGTTTGAAGCGCCGCCGCCACACCGCCTCTTCCCCGCCCCGCATGGTGGCTGTCCATGCTGCGTGTAAGCAGATGATAGGTGTAGGCATTGAAACGGTTCACTAATTTCTCGCCCTGATAGTGCATGTACGATGAGGCACTGAAATTTTTTATGCGCTCATCGGCATCAGTTTGTGTATGCACAAATGCTTCGTAACTGCGGTAGGTAAGCATGCCGATCATGCGGGCGGTTTTCAATCCGGCTGCGCCTGCACCGGCTTGCGGTTTCCCGAAAGTAGGATCCGATTCAATGGCGTTGCGTTGCGCAGAATGAATGGCAATGCCCCAGGCCGATTCGCGCGCGGAAGTGGCTACAAGCATCAGGTTTTGAATAAGCGCAGGCTCGGCCAGCGCCCATTCAATGCATTGGTAGCCGCCCATGGAGCCGCCCGCCAGCAGGTAAATCTGCTCAATACCCAGATGCCTGCGCAGCGCAATGAAACTCTGCACCATGTCGCGGATGGTAAACAGCGGAAAACTGCCGTAATAGGGCTGACCAGTGGCCGTATTGATACTCAGCGGCCCCGAACTGCCGTAGCACGAACCGGGAATGTTTACACACACAATAAAATAATCGTGCGGGTTTAAGGCTTTATCTTCCCCTACCAATGTGGGCCACCAGTCGGCTACGTCTGCACTGGCTGTGAGGGCGTGACATATCCACACCACTTTGCTTTTGCCGGGCACAAAATTTCCGTATGTACAATAGGCAAGCGTAAGCTGCGAAAGCGTATCGCCATGTTCGGTTGTGAATGGCGCAGGAAGTGTGTAGGTAAACATTGCGTTGCAAATATACACTTGCATGTATATTTGCAGCATGCATATTGAACTGAACCGACTGGAAGCACCGTTTCACTTTGAAGCGGTAAATGATACAGGTAATACCATTCACTTCGACGGATCGCCCGAAATTGGCGGACAAAACAAAGGCGTACGGCCCATGCAGTCGCTGCTGATGGCGCTTGGCGGCTGCAGCGGAATCGACGTAGTGTCTATTCTGCAAAAGCAAAAGCAGGAAATCGAAAGCTTCCGTATCAGCATCGACGGCCAGCGGCAGAAGGGTGCCGAGCCTTCGCTGTATGAAAATATACACGTAGTCTATCATCTCGGCGGCCCCATTGACCCGGCAAAGGCCAAACGGGCGGTGGAACTGTCGATGGAGAAATACTGCTCGGTGGCCAAAACACTCGAAAAAACAGCCACCATAACGTGGGAAGTTGAACTGAATAACACACGCCTTGCATGAAGCCCGAAACCAGCGCCATACGCACACAGGTAAACCGCACCGCCGAAAACGAGCATTCGGTACCGCTGTTTCTTACATCGAGTTTTATGTTTGACGATGCCGAGCACATGCGGGCTGCTTTTGCCGACGAAACCGACGATAATATTTACAGCCGGTTTTCGAATCCGAATGTGCAGGAACTTGTGGATAAGATGTGCGCACTGGAAGGAACCGAAGCCGGGTTTGCCACCGCATCAGGCATGAGTGCCGTGTTTGCCTCGTTCATGGCTTTTCTCAAAGCGGGCGATCATCTGGTGGCGTGCAGTTCCATTTTTGGTTCTACACATACAGTAATTACCAAGTACCTGACCCGTTGGGGAATTACCTATTCGTATTTCGATCTAAACCGCCCGGAAGAACTGGAAAGCCTGATCAGACCGGAAACAAAAATGATTTATGCTGAAACGCCCACCAATCCGGGGCTGGGTATTCTGGATATGCAGCAGCTAAGCAGTGTGGCTAAAAAATATGGCGTATTGCTCAATATCGACAATTGCTTTGCCACACCCGCCCTCCAGCGTCCGGCCGATTTTGGAGCCGATCTGATCACCCACTCGGCCACCAAATTTATCGACGGACAGGGGCGCGTGCTGGGCGGACTTGTGCTGGGGCGCAAAGAACTGATTAAAGAAGTGTATGCCTTTTGCCGCAGCACAGGGCCTTCACTTTCGCCGTTTAATGCGTGGGTACTCAGCAAAAGTCTTGAAACACTGTTTGTACGCATGGAACGGCACTCGGCCAATGCCCTGCAACTGGCACAGCTGCTCGAAAAACATCCCCGCGTGCTGCATACCAGCTATCCTTTTCTCGAAAGCCATCCGCAACATGCACTGGCCCGAAAGCAGATGCGCGCCGGCGGCGGCGTGGTAACCTTCGAACTCGAAGGCGGCCTCGAAGCCGGACGAAAGTTCCTCAATGCCCTGCAATTCTGCTCACGCACCGCCAATCTGGGCGATACTCGCACAACCGCCACACATCCGGCCTCCACCACCCACGCCAAACTTACCGAAACAGAACGCCTTGCAGCGGGCATTTCTCCCGGTCTGATTCGAATCTCCACAGGGCTGGAGCACCCGGATGATGTGTGGAACGATCTGCAGCAGGCCCTTGATGCTTCTGCCATATAAAATTTGAACAGCTTCTTAATTTCCGGCTATTGATGCCGTGAACATCCGCCCATACACATCTCCCAACAAAAGTTTTATCATCCTTTTTATTATAAATTTCACCAAATATATTTCAGCCCTTAAACAACTAAATAAAACACAAACAGTAAAAAAGACGGCTAAACACATTAAATCCCCGGATTTTTTTACCAGAAAATGATGTTTTTATGGGGAATATTTGGTAGTTAAATAAAACATATCGTACCTTTCTCATTAAATACACACACCATGAAGTCCTCTGCTACATATATCTGGTTGCTGGTTCTCCTCGCCAGCTTTGCATTCGGCATCAATTGTTCAAAAGAAGAAGTACGCAATCCATCTCCCGTTGCTGCTTCAACCACAAACCCGTCAAACCAGCGCGATCCGATTGACGGGCATGATGAGCGTATGACGCTGATCACCTACAACTCCACTGAACAGCGTGCTATCTTCAATTCCAAGTCGGCCGAAGTGAAGGCTGCGATCTGGATGGATAAACTGAACAGCGTATTGCTTAATGTGCCGCTCACCACCAGCCAGCGTCAGCACCTTGTAAATATCCGCAACCAGATCAACCCGCTTATCTGGGAGGAAAATTCAAGCGTTTCACTGAGTTTCCAGAATTCATTTTACGGCCCCTGGCTGGCTAACGCACTTCTTCATTTCACCGAAGAGGATCTGGCCAAAATTGTAAATACACCCGAAGACTACTATCAGGCTGGCGGCCCCGTAAATCCCACCAATGGCAGCGATTGTGAATGCAGCACCGCTTCCGACTGGTGCCCGGTAAACATGTACTGCCGGAACACCAACTGCTCGGCCTATATGTTTGGCTGTGGCAGTATGTGGGCTTTCCGCTGCCGCGGCATGTGCCAATTCTAAGCATACGATGCGCAATCTTTTCATCGGTCTTGCCTTAGGCTTGTTGCTGGTGGCCGTTGTGGGCTTTTGCCTTCAGTTCAGTTCACTTATCATCATGTACATTGCGGTTTCGGCCGTAACGCTTGGCGTGTCTTATTTCATAAGGCACTGGGTGGCGCTGGTTGCGTATCTGTTGCCCTTTTCCTTAATACTTCTCTGGCTTTCGTTTGCCAACGGGTTGATGTTTTCGTACGCATTACCCAATATGCTTGTGGCTTCACTCCTCTCCTATTTTGTGATACAGCTTATCCGTAAATACCGCTATACCTACTGGAAATGGGTTGCTGCTACAACCTATCTGGGTATATCGTTTGTAATTATCTGGTTGGTGATTCCTGCTTCGGTAATCAGTTATGCCGGTAAGCCCGATGAACAACTCCTGCAGTTTCCCGATAAATTTCCGGTACTCGATACAAAGCCCGACACCATTGATGTAAAAAACAAAGTACTGGTGCTCGAATTCTGGAGCAGCACCTGCACACCCTGTCTCTGGCAAATGAAGCTGATTAGTCCGCTCTATGAAAAATATAAAGACAGTGATGATGTAGAAATAATTGCGGTAAATCTGGGTAACGATGATTATGAAACCGCGCTGAAATCAAAACTGAAAAACAATTTTACTATTCCTTCCTTTTTCGACGAAAACAAAATTTTTTCGCAGCAAATCAATCTCACTGAAATTCCGGTATTGATTATTGTGGACAAGGACAAACACATCCGCTGGAAACACACAGGTTACTTTAAGGAAGAACTTGGTATTTTTAATGAGCGGGTAATTAAGGAAGTTGAAAAACTTCGTCAGTTGCCTGCAAAAGATGCAGCCACCATACGGTCTTTGCCCTGAAGATCCTGCCTGAGGCGTACATTGGTGTAGCCCAGCTGCTGAAGTAAAATGCAGGTTTCAAGCCCCAGTTTTTCATTTATTTCAAAATAAAGCGTGCCTCCCGGCTTAAGTTTTTGCAGCGCCATTTGTCCGATTACACGGTAAAACAAAAGTGCGTCCGAATCGGGAACAAACAGTGCGGTGTGCGGTTCGTGGGCAGTTACATGTTCTGCCATTTCCGTCATTTCCGATTGAAGCACATAAGGCGGATTGCTGACAATAACCTGGCAGCGCGGCAGTTTTTGCTGTACACTTTCTTCGCGCACGTCGCCTTCAATGAAATGGATTTCCGTTTCGCAAGCCGTGGCATTGGCTTTAGCCACCTGAAGTGCTTCGGCCGATACATCGAGCGCGTACACATGACAGCGCGGCAGTTTTTTCTTCAGTGCAATAGCAATGCAACCGCTGCCGGTGCCGATATCGAGTATGGAAAAACTGCCGGGCACGTGTGCCTGTTCATCAATAATGAGCTGCACCAGTTCTTCGGTTTCGGGGCGTGGAATGAGCACGGCAGAAGACACTTGCAGTGTAAGACCGAAAAACCATGCCTGTCCGAGTACATAGTGCAGCGGTCGTCCGCGTTTAAGATCCTTCACTGCAAAGTGCAGCTTCAGCAGCTGCGATTCGTTTACGCGGCTTTCGGGCCGCAGCAGGAGATCATTGCGGGTGTAGCCTGCAAACGCTTCGAGGCAATAGGCGGCCATGAGGTCGATTTCGCTTTGCGCATAGCGTTCGGCCAGCTGCTTACGAAACCAGCGTGCAATATCGTCGATGCGGTTGCTGGGAATTTTCATTGCGCCTTGTCTTCGCCGGCAGGTTTTTCGGAAAGCGGCCAGGGCGTGGCGGCTTCGGCAATTGCGGTAAGTCCTGCAGCTTTACCCTGCTCCAGCATAAATTGCCACGCGGCATTACGTTCGTTGGGAATAATGCCGTCGAGTATGGCTTCGCGAATGGCCGTTTTAATTACACCCACTTCGCGGCAGGGGCCGAGCGAAAACGCTTTCATAATGTCTTCACCGGTAACCGGTGGCTGCCAGTTGCGGATACGGTCGCGTTCTTCGAGCTCTTTCAGTTTTACACGCACAAGCTCGAAGTTGCGCAGGTAACGTTTCACGCGCTCTTCCTGCTTCGAGGTAATATCGCTTTCGCAAAGCATCATCAGCGCATCAATATCATCGCCGGCTTCATACAACAAACGCCGCACTGCCGAATCGGTGACTTCGGTTTTGCTGAGTACGATGGGACGCAGATGCAGCTGCACAAGTTTCTGCACAAACTTCATACGGTCATTGAGCGGCAGTTTGAGTGCGGCAAAAATGCCCGGCACCATGCGCGCGCCCCGGTCTTCGTGCCCGTGAAATGTCCAGCCATGGCCGGGTTCAAAACGTTTGGTGGCCGGCTTGGCAATGTCGTGCAGAATTGCCGCCCAGCGCAGCCACAAATCATCACTACGCTGTGCTACATTATCGAGCACCTGCAAGGTGTGATAGAAATTGTCTTTATGCGCCTTCCCCTGCACCACATCCACACCCTGAAGTTTTACCATTTCAGGAAAAAACTGATGCAGCAGGCGTGTATCAAAAAGCAATTTGAACCCCACCGAAGGCACGGGCGCTTTGATAATTTTATTCAGTTCATCGGCAATACGTTCGCGCGAGATAATGCTTAGCCGCGAAGCATTTCGCGCAATGGATGCCAATGCCTCATCACTGATGCGGTAATTGAGCTGTGTGGCAAAACGTACGGCCCGCATCATACGCAAAGGATCGTCGGAAAACGTAACGTCAGGATCAAGCGGTGTGCGTATGAGTTTGCGCTCCATATCGGCCACGCCGTCAAACGGATCAATCAATACGCCGTAATTGACTGTATTCAAACTAAAAGCCAGCGCATTGATGGTAAAGTCGCGGCGGTTCTGATCGTCTTCAAGCGTACCGTCTTCCACCACCGGCTTGCGCGAGTTACGGTCATACGACTCTTTACGCGCGCCTACAAACTCCACCTCGTAATCATCCAGTTTAATTTGCGCCGTACCAAAATTGCGAAACACATTTACTTTTACGCGCAGACGTTTGGCCACCGCTTCTGCCAGCACAATTCCCACCGCTTTCAGCGAAGCATCGGGCGACACGGCTACTACGTCAATATCTTTACAGGGTCTTCCGAGCAAGGCATCGCGCACAAAGCCACCTATCACATAGGCATGCAGCCCCAGCCGTGCAGCCTCTTCGGCCACCACAGCAAAAACAGGATGTGTGAGATGCGGATTCATTGTTTGCTTTGCAGGGGTGCAAAGGTAGGATTTTCTCCCGGCTGAAATGCAGGAATGAGTTGACTTCAGCGGTGTGGAAATTGGAAGTTAAACAGTTATGCATCCGGTGGCTTCGATGAACTCAGCCTCCGGAAGCAACAGGTTCCGGTGATTGAGCTTGTCGAAATCACCATATAGTTATGCATCCGGTGGCTTCGATGAACTTAGCCTCCGGAAGCAACAAGT
>JADBYT010000016.1 GCA_020402865.1 Bacteroidota bacterium
GCACACTGCGGCTTCGATAAGCTCAGCCTCCGTGGGAAACATACGCACACTGCGGCTTCGATAAGCTCAGCCTCCGTGGGAAACATACGCACACTGCGGCTTCGACATGCTCAGCCTCCGTGGGAAACATACGCACACTGCGGCTTCGATAAGCTCAGCCTCCGTGGGAAACATACGCACACTGCGGCTTCGATAAGCTCAGCCTCCGTGGGAAACATACGCACACTGCGGCTTCGGCAGGAATAGTGCCAGGAATACTTTTCGTTGTGTGAAATAAGCCTGGTGGTTCAGCTTGTCGAAACCACCGTATTCAGTTGCTGCAAATGCTGAGGAAATCAACACTACATTTTCTCCACCAGCAATTGCTCACACACTGTTAAACTCAACGTTTCTGCGCTGTGTTTACCATAGCTTACCTGCATGCTTCCGTCAAATGCTTCCACATTTTTTATACGCAGTTGCAGACCAAGCCGTAAATCGCGGTTATTGAGAAACTTCAGAAACTCGGCCGAAGAATGCAGCACCGCGCAAATACGCACTTTATCACCCGTTTTGCACGCACTTAATTTTTCATACACCACCCACTCTATTTTCCCGTTCACGTCCGGAATGGGTGAACCATGCGGATCAGTTTTCGGATGGCCGAGCAACTCATCCATTTTCTCAAAAAACAAGGGCGAATTAATATGCTCTACCTGCTCCGCAATTTCGTGTACCTCTTCCCAGCCAAAACCCATCTTCTCTACCAGAAACATTTCCGTTAAACGGTGCTTTCTGATAATCAGCCCCGCCTCCCGGCGGCCCTTTTCGGTTAAACGCAGCGGCTTGTAACTCTCGTAATGCACTAACTTTTTGGCCGCCAGCTTTTTCATCATGCTGGTAACCGTTGGCATTTTAATGTCGAGACTTTTGCTCAGCTCGTTTACACTTACCTCGCCTTTTTCATTGGCCAGATTAAAGAGGGCTTTGATGTAGTTCTCCTCGGTTTGGGAATTCATTTACCGAAGATAAGTGATTGGCCACGAAAATTAATTTGTTAGACTAATCTAATTTCATACTTTTGTCATACTTATTCATTTGCATGCGTCTGTTCACTTATATCGTTGTATCGTTTACCCTGTGTCCGTTTACTATGGCTGCGCAGCAAATAAGCGGCACAGTAACTGATGCCGAAAACGGTCAGCCATTACCGTGGTGCGCTATCCGCATTTTACACACATCCGCCGGAGCATACTCACAGGCCGATGGTTCTTTCAGTTTGCAGCTGCCCGCCGGAACTCCCGAACCGGCATTCGTAGTGAGCAGGCTCGGCTACATCAACGATACTATTGCCGTATCTCAGCAAAAGCCCAGCTATACCGTTTCATTACGCCGCAACGAGAATACAATGAACACGGTAGTAGTTACAGGCACCCTGAAACCGGTAACGCGCAGCGAGAGTACGGTGGCGGTTGATGTAATTACACCCAAACTTTTTGCACGCAGCGCCGCCGTGTGTTTGTTTGATGCAGCGGGCATGCTCAACGGCGTGCAGCCGCAAGTGAGCTGCAATGTGTGCAATGCCGGCGATTTACGCATAAATGGCATGGAAGGTCCCTACACGCTCGTACTCATAGACGGAATGCCTATTGTGAGTGCCCTTTCGTCGGTGTACGGATTAAACGGTATTCCGGTGAGTCTGATTGAGCGTGTGGAGGTAATGAAAGGTCCGGCCTCCTCGCTTTACGGGAGCGAAGCTATGGGCGGCATCATCAATATCATTACCCGGGACCCTGATTGTGCACCTAAACTCAGCATTGATGTATCGGGCACAAGCTGGCAGGAATTTTCGGGCGATGCGGCGGCTTCGTTTGGTAAAAAAAACGTGCATGCGCTGCTGGGTGTAAATGCATTCAACTACACACGCCCGTATGATCATAATGCCGACGGGTTTATGGATATGACCCTGCAGCAGCGTGTTTCTGTTTTCAACAAATACAGTTTTTCGTTGCGCCGCAACCGCAAGGCCACACTGGCTGCACGTGTGGTGCTTGAAGAACGCAACGGCGGGCAAATGAACTTTACACCTTCGCTACGCGGCTCCGATCAGGTGTATGGCGAAAGTATTTCCACCCGCCGCACCGAGTTGCTGGGCATGTATCCGCTGCACGAAAATCTTATGCTGCAGTTTTCGTTCAACACACATGCACAAAATTCGTGGTACGGCACTACACCTTATTTTGCACAGCAAGCCGTGGGGTTCACGCAACTGGTGTGGCAAAAAAACAAAGGCCGGCATGCCCTGCTCGGCGGTGCAGCGTTGCGCTACACACATTACGACGATAACACGCCAGCCACTTTGGCCGAAAACGGTACACGCAACAGCCCTATGCAAAGCCCGCTGCCCGGACTATTTGCACAAGACGAAATAAGCCTGAACCCAAAGCACCGCATGCTGCTGGGCTGGCGCAGCGATTACGACCGCAATCACGGCTTTGTCCATTCGCCCCGGCTTGCCTGGCGCTGGAAACCAAGCGCATTTACCACCGTACGTCTGGCTGCAGGCACGGGCTATCGTGTGGTTAATCTGTTTGCCGAAGACCATGCCGCACTCAGCGGCGCACGCAATGTAATTATTACCGAAACACTGCGGCCTGAACGTTCAGTCAGTTTCAACGCAAACCTGTACCGGCAGTTTTTTCTCAAACATCTTTCCCTTACGTTTGATGCTTCGGCCTTCTTCACCCGATTCAGCAACAAAATTGTAGCCGATTACGACAGCAACCCAAACGAAATACGTTACGCCAACCTGCGTGGCCACGCCGTTACACAAGGCCTTGCACTCAATGCCGACGCAGAGTTTACGTTTCCGCTCACCCTTTCGGCAGGAATCACATATATGGATGTGGCATTAATTTCTGCCGATTCAACAGGCGCACCCACACGTACACAGCAACTCCACGCCCCGCGCTGGTCGGGCACATTCAACGCAAGCTATGAATTGAAAAAGCTGTTTACAATTGATGTCACAGGCCGCTGGCTTGGGCCCATGCGCCTGCCCGTTTTGCCCAACGACTTCCGTCCCGAATATTCGCCCGCATTTTGTATGCTCAACATACAACTGCGCAAATCCCTGACGCATGGTTTCGAAGTATATGCCGGTGTGCGCAACCTGCTCAACTTCCTGCCGCAAAACCCGATCATGCGTCCGTTCGATCCGTTCGACCGCACGGTGAATGATCCGGTAAATAATCCCAACGGCTACACATTTGACCCTTCCTACACCTACGCGCCGGTGCAGGGCATACGCGGATTTGCAGGTTTAAGGTGGACAATCCGCTGACCAGTTCAATACACCTCATTGTTTGGGCTTTCGTGGTGGCGGAGGTGGTGGTTGTGGTGGCGGCGGATAGCCAATACGTTTTATCGGGGGCGGCTTAATCCAATTGCCATACTTTATGATCCTGGCAGACTGAACAACAGCAAAGGCATCATGCTTATTAAAGACCAGCTCTGCCTCATATAATTTCCGCTTATCCTGATAAACGGTAATACTCATTATACGTGCTGTGGCCGTCTCCTTTACAATTTTAGACGAAGACCATACTTCACTGTTAAGCATCACTTTTCCCATCTCGGCCAGCATCGGTTTATGACGTGTAAACACCGACAGACTATCGAAAAAAACTTGTAAGGAATCTGTTTTATTTTGCTGAATAAGTCCTTCCATATAGCGCACAGACCAAAGCTGAAGGTCTTTTGCTACAGCAGAATCCATAAGCACGTTACAGTAAAAAGACATTATACTGTCTGTAATATACAGGGTATCCGGCCGGCAGTGGCTGTACAGATAATTGATTGTTCCGTAATAAAACTCCTGTTTAAGCCATTTTGTACTTTGCCGGGGATATAATTGTTGAAGATCATAAAGCGCACTCCGGTAGCTTCTGTTAGAAAAGCTGTAATCAATAACCGATGTACTGAAAAAAGTGAAGTGCCATTTTTTCGTATTGTAAATATCGTCGCGGAGTATATCACAATAGTTCCACGCAACCCGCTCAACCAGTGAGTCGGGAATTTGAATATGCTGTTGTGCGCGTGATGAAATAATCAGAGTAAGATGTAAAATGCAAATAATGAAAAGCCTTTTCATTCTGCAATTTAAATATTTACTGATTGAGCCAGGTTTTGAATGCCGAGGCTTTTTCGGCACTCACCACAGCTTCGCGGTGAAAAGGCGGATTGAGCTGCAATTTGAGTTTGCCTTTAAACCACACCTGCACAGCTGTAATTGCTGCATGCGCCACCACAAGCTGACGGTTTACCCGGTAGAAATGCGCAGGATCAAGCTGCTCGCCCAGCTTCTCAAGCGACTCGTCCCACACAAAGCGGCGTCCGTCGCGGAGTTGAACAAACACATTTTTTTCTTCGGCAAAAAAGTAAGCCACATCTTCAACCGTTACCGGATGAAAACGTGATCCTTCGCGCAGGAGAAACTTGCGGCGGTAATTGCCTGCCGGTTCCTGCATAGGCTTCTCTACCGGCTTTATGTGACGCAGCAAGGTCTGAATGGTTTTCTCCGGCGAATTGGTGCGGCGGCGAAGACGCTCCAGCGCACGCTGGATATCATCGCTTTCAATGGGCTTGAGCAGATAATCAACCGCATCGGCACGTATGGCATCCAACGCATAGTTGGCATGAGCCGTGGTGAAAATTATATAAGGCGGATTCTTTAACTGTTCAAGCATCCTGAAACCATCGGTTACCGGCATCGATACGTCAAGAAAAACCACATCAGGCTTAAATGTATTTATACCATCAATACCAGCCACCGCATCGGCAGCCTGACCAACAATTTCCACATCCTGAAAAGCTGTAAGCTGCGCGATAAGTCCTTCGCGAGCCAGTTTCTCATCATCTACAATAAATGCACGTATCATTCTGCGGGTATTCTTATTTCGGTGATTACCTGATTATCTCTGTTGCGTATCATCAATCCTGCTTCCTCTCCAAACATGAGTACCAGACGACGACGTACATTAAGCAAACCTGTTCCCTGCGCATCCTCTTTCACTTCAAACCGGCCGGGATTAATTACGTTTACTTCAAGGTGTTTATTTATCAGTCGGGCAGTAATGCGCAGCTCGCCGCCGTTTATTTGCTGTGCTATACCATGTTTTATGGCATTTTCTACAAGTGTTTGCAAAAGCATGGGCGGCACAGAAACACTCTTCACAGCCGGATCAATATCCGTATGCAGAATCAGCCGTTCCTCATAACGCATTTTTTCCAGTGCCAGATAATCTTCAATCAGGCTCCATTCATCAGCAAACGGAATCAGACTTTCTTCCTGTGAGTCGAGCGTGCGTCGCAACAAACGCGAAAGCCTGCCTATAGCTTTTCGCGCCTGCTCCGGATCCTTACCCGTGAGTGTGGAAATACTGTTGAGCGCGTTGAACAGAAAATGCGCATTCAGCTGGCTCCGCAACGACCGGTTCTGCTGCTCACGCACGTGCATCTGCAAATTCACACGTGCTACCTCATACCTGCGCATACGCTGTTGATACACATACAACAGATAAATGGCAAACCACGGCAACAGATTTTTTACTACGTGCAAATAATAATCGTAAAAAACCCATCCCGAAAACGCCCGATGCCGAAGGCGCTCAAACGTCCAGTTATCAAGCGGTACATTGAGCAAAGCTACCGGCAGGGCCACTAAAAGCACCAGAAACAGCACCAGCAATGACAGGCTACGCAAACGCAACTGCAACGCTCCGGTAATCACCAGAATTAGCCGGCATGCATCGGTAAGCATTACATACAAACCTATATTGATACATGCATTTATCCACATTCTCAGCGTAATTGGCTGATCACGTGTATATACTAGTAACTCCAGAAAGAAAAAAACTGACCAGGCAGTCACCTGAAGTAACCAATACCACTGTCTGGCTGATAGGTTTCTAAACATACACGACTGTTTCAAGGTCTTTTAAACAGCCACGCTATGCCTGGGGAACAAAGCTGACTGTTACATGAAAAGTCGCAGGGTTTGCAAATATAACTGCACAGACAATTGAAAAAACACCAATCCGCATTTCGGCTTCAGATATATATTTATATGCGGTTTCCTTAACTCCGTCAGCGCATTGCGCATACACAAATTCATGTAGTTCAATACAGGTAAGCGTTATGTGCAAACAGGTAATTCCAAACACCAATTGCCCGACAATTGACTTTATTTATCAATACTGTTAAACAATGCGCACAGGAACGGTAATGCTAGATGGTATAAGCTAACAGGCTTGACAATTTACAAGCCCTTGCCGGAATTTCAATTCCTGTCGTGAGTAAAGTTTACCACTCATTCGAAAACTGCACGTGCCGGTGTGAAGCTGCATGCGTGAATTCATAACGTTTGGTCAGTTCAACGCATCCTCCCAGCGCTGCATAAAACCTTCATCGGCCGTTATGCATCCTGTTATACGATACTTCGACAATTCCAGCACTGCCGACTCTTCTGCCCGCTCTTTCACCACCTGCCACGGATATGCGCCCGACGAATGCACAAAACTCACCTCGCCGTTTTCGCACACCAAAAAGCCCACGTGCGTATCAAGCCCTACAATGTAGGCGTTGTTGCCTTTGGCTTTTATGGCTTTCACAAAATCCTTGAGCGGAATGCGGCTGAAACGGCGAATGTTTTTTTCGGCCACCAGCTTTTTAATAATCTGTTCCGAAGCCTGCTGCGCCAGCGTTACCCGTTGCAGCGGCACACCACAATCGCGCAGCACGGTGGTTACAAAATAACCGCAGGCAATCTTACCTTTTCCAGGTACTTCAGTGGTTCCATGAAATCCCCACTTTGTGCCTTCCCAGTATTGAAAAATATCATGTGAAATAGCCCGCCGTAAGATCTTTCGGCGCAGTTCATCGCTGCCTTTACGGGCATTTTGCTTTACAGTATCGCAGGCAGCGCGGTATTCAGATTCGGTAAATGATTTTGAAGGTGTGGAAACAACGGCCTTGCGCAAAGGTGTAAACCAAAGCACACCAGCCAGCACGGCAAGCAACACGATAAACCAAAACAGCAACCGGCCTGTTCGTTTCATACAGTTCTAAAATACGATAAATCAGAAAGGATATTGTGCCGGAGAAAATTTACCCCGTGGTGTGTTCACTCCGCAGAATAATTGCGTTTTCCCACTTCAAGCAGGTAACGCGTGCGGGTTACACGGCTTCTTTCTTCGGGTACGAAGAACTGTAGCTTCAGAAACTGCACCGGAAAATCGGTCAGAACTTGCAGCTGCTGAATGGCATAACCGGCATCTTTCAATTCGTTTACACCTTCTTCGTCGGTGTAAATCCAGATTGTTTTTTGTGCACTAAGAGTTGAGTCGAACTGATTGGCATAAATATAATTTACCGCAAAACCACTGTACGCATCGCCCGGAAACTGAAACAAATCATGATAGTAGAAATAGCGTTGTTGTGTGATACCCATTGCGGCAATTTTCTTTCCCGCCTGTGCGGTAGTCTGGTAGGAAAGAAGATGCGGATAAAAATGCACATTAGCTGTAAAATAACCGGCCAGCATGGCACACAACAGCGGATAAAGTAATTTGGCACCAGGCTCAGTAAGTTTCCATACCATAACAGCACCGGCAATAAGCCATAGTAATGCAATGGAAATGGTGAGCCACGAAGCATCGGGAAAACTATAGAAAAGTAACAATACAACAAGAGTGGCCAGTGCAATATAAAAAATTATGTGCAGCACTATGGATGCGTAAAGAATTATACGTTTGCGCGGCAAAAACACATCATGCACAAAAAAGCGCGCAGCCATAAGTGCCGCAAACGGGAATGTAATATAGATGTAATGCGGCAGTTTATACTTTGAGGCCGACATGGCCAGAAACACCAGCACAAAGCCGCCATACGAAAGCATTTCGGGTACATAGCCCGGTTTGCAACGACTGCGTATGAGTTTAAGCGTGGTTTTAATTAACGCCCCCAGCACAAGCAGAGCCCACGGAAAAAAAGCCCAGAGAAAGGTATGTGTGAAAAAGAACGGCCCGGCACCGTTGTCGAATTTAGTTCCCCAGTCGCTCTCGCCGGTAATGCGGCCGAAGCTCTGTGTCCAGAAATAAAACTTAAGCCCCGAAACGCCCGTGCTCCCGTTTACCACCTTTTCGGGATGCAGATCAAACTGCTGGTAAAGACCAATACACATGGGCGTAAGCAGCAGCGCCACAATAGCCAGTCCGGGCAGCCATTGCCAGCGCACAAAGTTTTTCCATTGCCGTTTGTAGGCAAACTCGCTGCTCAGTGCAAGTGCCGGAATAACCAGCCCCAGCGGCCCTTTAGTGAGCATGGCCGCAGCCACACCGGCAAAACCGGCCACCAGACTAAGCCAGCGTTTTGTTTTGAGAAACAATATCAACTGCCACACCGCAAAACTCACCGAGCCCAGCAAAATAGTGTCGGTACGAATGTCATTGGTAATGATAAACACACCCAGACAAGAGCCCAGCATGAGTCCGGCTACCAGTCCTGTTTTGCGGTCGTAAAGCAACTGCCCCAGCTTTACTGTTGAATAAATGGCCAGCAACGCAAACAGAAACGAAGGAAATTTATACGCCCAGTTGCTTACGCCGAAAATTTTAAAGCTCAGCGCCGAAGCCCAGAACAGCAGCGGCGGCTTGTCGAGATAATCATGCCCGCGATCTTTGATGTGCAGCCAGTTATCAGAGCTCAGTAAATCGCGCGAGATGCCGAAGTACTGCGCTGCATCCACGTCCATCACATCCACCGGCAAAGCCGCAGCAAACACCAGCACAAAGGCGGCAATGAACAGGATGAGGTGACGGGGATTCAGTTCGAGGCTCATGAGCGTGGCAGCTACCAGGCGTGAAGTTGCAGAAGTTTTTCTTCAAAGCGCTGCTGCGGCAGGAAATTCTGCTCCAGCTCGGCTGCAAAAGGCACCGGCGTATCAAGGCTGGCCACACGCATTACCGGCGCATCAAGCACATCAAAACAATGTTCGCTGATGAGCGCCGAAAGCTCGCCGCCAATGCCGCCTGTAAGTGTGTCTTCGTGCAGAATAAGTGCCTTACCTGTTTTACGCACGCTTTCAAACACCGTAGCTGTATCAATAGGAAGCAGTGTGCGCAGATCAATTACATCGGCGCTTATTTCAGGGTGTTTTTTCAACGCGTCGAGCGCCCAGTGTACGCCATAGCCGTAGGTAATAATGCTTAGCTGCGTCCCCTCGGCTACGCGCGCGGCCTTGCCAATTTCTACTGTATAATAATCATCCGGCACTTGTGCTGAGATACTGCGGTAAAGCGCCTTGTGCTCGAAAAACATCACCGGGTTGGGATCATCAAACGCCGCCAGCAGCAGCCCTTTTGCATCGTGCGGGTTCGACGGATAAACGATTTTCAGTCCGGGCACGTGAAAAAACCATGCTTCGTTTGACTGAGAGTGGAAAGGGCCTGCGGCCACACCGGCCCCTGTGGGCATGCGCACCACCACATCGGCATTTTGTCCCCAGCGCCAGTGAATTTTGGCCAGGTTGTTTACAATCTGGTTAAAGCCTTCGGTCACAAAATCAGCAAACTGCATTTCCATCATGGCTTTCATACCACTGATGGAAAGTCCAAGCGCCGTTCCCACAATGGCCGATTCGCAAAGCGGTGTGTTGCGCACGCGGTCTTTGCCAAATTCCTGCACAAAGCCGTCGGTAATTTTAAACACGCCGCCGTATTCGGCAATATCCTGCCCCATCAGTACCAGATTGGGGTGCTTTTTCATGGCGGTTTTCAAGCCGTCGGAAATGGCGTCGATAAAACGTTTTTCGCTTGAGGCATTTGTGGCGGGCATTACAGCTTCACCATTGTGCGGGGCAAACAAATCGCGGTACTCGCGGGCAGTATCGGCTGTCGGACGCGGCTCGGCAAACGCCGTTTCGAGGCCCTGGTCAATTTCGGCTTTTATCGCTGCACGGATTTCCTCGCGCAGGTTTTCGTTCAGAATACCGGTGCCGGTGAGCCAGCTTTCGTAGTTGGTTACCGGATCTTTCACGCTCCACGTATCCTGCAGTCCGGCCGGATAATACTTGGTGCCCGAAGCTTCCTCGTGGCCGCGCATACGGAAGGTTACACACTCCAGCAGCACCGGACGCGGGTTACGGCGTATATCTTCGGCAATGCGGCGCACGGTGTGGTAAACCTCAAGTACATTGTTACCGTCAACCTGCACCGCTTCCATGCCGTAGCCAATGCCTTTATCAATAAACTGCTTGCAGCGGAACTGCTCCGACGAAGGTGTGGAAAGTCCCCACTGGTTGTTTTCGATGGCAAAAATAACGGGCAGTTCCCACACGGCAGCCGTGTTCAGTGCCTCATGAAAATCGCCCTCGCTGGCGCCGCCGTCGCCGGTAAATACCAGTGTGCAGTGATTTTCTTTTTTGAGTTTGTGTGCAAGTGCAATACCGTCGGCAATACCCAGCTGCGGGCCGAGGTGCGAGATCATGCCCACGATGTTATAGTCTTTTGCCCCAAAGTGAAAGGAGCGGTCGCGGCCTTTGGTAAAGCCGTTTTCCTTACCCTGAAACTGCGAGAAAAGCCGGTTGAGCGGAATACCGCGCGAAGTGAAAACACCCAGGTTGCGGTGCATGGGTAAAATATATTCCGCAGGCAGCATAGCCATAGCCGCTCCCACCGAAGTCCCTTCCTGCCCGAAACCTGAAAACCATTTTGAAATGCGCCCCTGACGAAGCAGCACAAGCATTTTTTCTTCTATCATGCGCGGCTTTATCAGCGCCTTGTAAAGGGTAAGCAACTCGTCGTTGCTTAGTGTTTCACGTTCAAAACGAACCGGTGTTTGAGCAGTAATCATGCAAATTGTTTAAGCGTGGCAAAATTACGGGTTTTGTCGGGCAAAGGGCATGTGCAAATGAAATTGGCATGAAATAAAAAGCGCCGAAACCCGGAGGAATCAGCGCATCAAAGCCACAATATGGCAAAATACGAAACAAAAAAAGGGAGCGCAACCCGCTCCCCTCTCACTTCGAAAAAAGAAGATTACTTCTTCTTACCAGCGTTAGCGATTGAATCAGCGATGCGGGCAGAATCAGCTTTAGCTTGATCAGCAGCCATTTTAGCAGCGTTAGCAATAGAATCAGCAGCTTTAGCAGAATCCATTTTAGCTTGCTCTTTCATCATTGAATCAACTTTGGCAAGTGAATCAGCGAGTTTTTTTGCAGCGTCAGCTGCACCACTGCAAGAAGCGAGAGAGATCATAGCGGCAACTGCAGCGAAGGCGAAAACCTTTTTCATTTTGGTTGTTGTTGGTTGTTTTGGTTAAAACTGGCGCAAAGATATAGCGTTTTTTCTTTCACTCGCAAGTTTTGGTACTTTTTTTTAACACATAATCAACAATAAAGGCAAACCCGTAAGGATTTGCCTTTATTATTAGCTTTTGGAGGCTGATTAGTTGCCACCACGCTTACCACCAACTTTCGGCGGGGGAGCGGTGGTGGGAGCCGGTTTCGCCTTGGGCTTGCTGGTGCCTTTCTTGGCATTAGCAATTGAATCAGCCATGCGGGCTGAATCAGCTTTAGCTTGTTCAGCAACAGCTTTCATTGAATCAGCCATGCGGATTGAATCAGCAGTAGCTTTTTCTTTAGCTGCGATAGCAGCAAGAGAATCAGCGTTACGGATTGAATCCTGACGTGCTTTTTCTTTGGCAGCTTCGTCGCCACCGCCGCAAGCTGCGAAGGCAGTCATGGCTGCGGCAGCTGCAAAAAAGAGAACTTTTTTCATTTTGGGTTGTGATAGTTGGTTAACCGGGTGCAAAAGTAGAATTATTTTAACACACACAAAAATTTTTGTGATTTTAACAATACTGACTACTTTTGCACGAACTTTGTTTGGACTTCACCAAAACCAACTAATTTTCATTCACTCATGAAAAAGCAATTTTTTGCCCTGGCTGCCGTAGCAATGATCGCCGGCACCGTAACCTTCACCTCTTGCGCCAAAGAAGACACTGTGGCTCCTGTAATCACCGTAACCGGCGGTAACAGCATCACCCAGAACCTTCCTGCTACTGCTGGTGCAGGTACCTGGACTAACCCCACTGTAACTGCTACCGACGACGAGGATGGTGAAATCACCGCTATCAACGTATCTGGCACCGTGAACCCGAACCTGGCTGGCACCTACACCCTCACCTACACCTGCTCTGATGCTGCCGGCAACATGGCTACTGAAACCGTAACCGTAAATATCGTTAACGAAGCTCAGTTCTTCGACGGTGCTTACAACTCTGACGATACCTGTCAGGTGTCATGGGTTGCTCCCTACACCAACGACATTACCGTTTCAACCTCAGTGAACAAAGAAATGGTAATCAACAACTTCGGTGGTTTCAACAGCGCCAGCCTCAACCTTAACATCAACGCTGTTATGGGTTCTGGCACCACTTTCACTGTTCCTGTACCCCAAACAATTGGTACACTTGGTTCACTGATTGCTGTTAACGGTACTTTCACCCAGACTCCCGTAAGCATCACCATGATCTACACATGGAACGATGGTTCTGCTAATGAGACCTGTACCTCAACCATGAACCACCAGTAATCGGTTCTGCATGATTTTCAAAGAGGCTGCCCGAAAAGGCAGCCTCTTTCTTTTTCCCTTTCCCCTATCTTTGCCCCATGTCGAAGAAAACCCGAAACGAAAACGGCTTCGTGTATTCCACCAATCCCGACTTTAAGCCGGAGCCGGAAGCACAGGATGAGTCCGTTTCGCTGCCGCCACAGCAGCAAAGTTTGCGAATCCATCTCGACCGGCTGGGCGGTGGCAAGCTGGTGAGCCGTGTTACCGGCTTTGTGGGGCCGGAAGCCGATCTGGAGGCTTTGGGCAAGAAACTTAAGCAGCAGTGCGGCGTAGGCGGATCGGTAAAGGACGGCGACATACTGATACAGGGTGATCACCGCGATAAAATACTGCAGCTTTTGCTGAAAGCCGGCTATCAAACCAAAAAGGCGGGCGGATGAGCAATGCATCGTTGCTGGCCGGGCTGAAGGTGGTGGAACTGGCTACGGTGCTGGCCGGTCCGGCTGTGGGACGCTTTTTTGCCGAACTGGGTGCGGAGGTTGTGAAGCTCGAAAACCCGCGCACCGGCGGCGATGTAACCCGTAGCTGGAAGCTGCCCTCCGAACCGCCGGAGCATCCCTTCTCTGCATACTATGCCAGCGTAAATCAGGGCAAAAAAGTAGTGTTTACCGATCTCGGCACCGATGCCGGACAACAAACCCTGCACAACCTGCTGCATGAGGCCGATGTGCTGCTGGTGAACTTCAAACCCGGCGATGATGCCAAATTCGGCGTGGGCTATACCGAAATTGCCGCACGCTACCCCAAACTCATCTACGGGCACATAACCGGCTACGGCACCAATAACCCGCGCACCGCTTTCGACCTGGTGCTGCAGGCCGAAACAGGCTTTATGAGCATGAACGGCACACCCGAAAGCGGCCCGCTCAAAATGCCCGTGGCACTTATTGATTTGCTGGCCGCGCATCAGCTTAAGGAAGGTATTCTGGTGGCTTTGCTGCAACGCATGCAGCACGGGCGCGGCAGCTATGT
Organism: Bacteroidota bacterium; assembly: GCA_020402865.1. Lineage (NCBI taxonomy): Bacteria > Pseudomonadati > Bacteroidota > Bacteroidota bacterium. Next base: position 13,647 of record JADBYT010000016.1, read on the forward strand.
ACATGTATCGTTATTTGATGCAGCCGTGGCTTCGCTGGCCAATCAGGCCGGAAACTGGCTCATGGCCGGACACAACCCCGGCTTACAAGGCTCGCTGCATCCAAACATTGCTCCCTACGGCGAGACTTTCCGTTGCCGCGATGGCCGCTTCATTGTGATTGCCGCCGGCAACGACAGGCAATATGCCGGCTTTTGCCAGACCTGCCAAATGCCACACCTGCAAACTGACCCCCGCTTCCATACCAACAGCAGCCGCGTGGCCAACCGTGCCGCACTGGTTGAACTTGTAAAGCCATTCTTTGCACTACACACCGCCGCAGAAATTATCCCGTTATTGGAACAAAATCAGGTTCCGGCTGCAATTATTCAGGATGTGGCGGAGGTAATGGAAAACGAAAAAACAACACATCTCATTGATCATCAGAGCATTGAAAACAAAAATGCACATGCTGTACGCACAGTGGTGTTCAATTTGACAAAAACCTAAAACAGGCTTCATGCGTATAAGCATGGAATCAAATAAGATTTTGCGTAGCTTTGTAGAAGACCTCCAAAACCCAGTTAAATTCAAGATGCCCAAGCGTTTCCTTGTTTTGTTGTTGATCATGTTGCCGCTTCTGGCGCAGGCTCAGCGTAAAAGCCGCTACCGTTATGAGGTTGGCGTAGGACTTGGAGCCTCCAATTTTCTTGGTGATCTGGGCGGAGCCAACCAGATTGGCACCAATGGCCTGAAAGACCTGGAATTATCACTTACACGCCCTTCATTCAGTGCTTTTCTGCGTTACCGCAAAGCCCGTTATTTTGGTTACCGTGTAGCATTTGCCTATGGCAAGGTTAGCGGCTACGATGGTCTCACCACCGAGCCTTACCGCAACAACCGCAACCTGCATTTCAAATCAAACATTTTCGAATTCAGCACACAATTTGAATTTTATTTTACCAAAGAACGCCCCGGTCACCTTTACAGGTATAAAGGCGTAACCGGTTGGAAAAATGTGGATATGCAGGTTTATGCCTTTATGGGTGTAGGTGCATTCTGGTTTAATCCCAAAGCCAATTACAACGGGACCTGGTATGCATTGCAACCCCTTGCTACTGAAGGTCAGACCCTTAAACCGGGTACAAAAAAATACAGCCGGGTAAGTGTAGCTGTTCCTATCGGTATTGGTATCAAAAACGCTATTAACCGCCGCTGGAGTATAGGCCTTGAGCTGGGTATCCGAAAAACATTTACCGATTACATTGATGATGTAAGTACCACTTATTACGATAAGAACCTTATTGCAGCCGCATTTGGCCCTGCAGCCGGTTACTTTGCCGATCCTTCACTTGGATTAATTCAAGCCCCTCCCGGCTTTGAGCCCAATGGTATTGGTCAGCAGCGCGGCGATTCGTCAGACAACGATTCCTACCTGTTTGCGCACATTACCGTAAACTACAAAATTGGTCGGTTCCGCCGCACCAAATCCAAGTTCTGACCGGATGTACCGCGTTATCTCGCCTTCCACACCGGAGGAATTCAACCGTTATTATTCTTTACGTTTCGATGTGCTTCGTGCGCCCTGGCAACAACCGCGCGGAAGCGAAAAAGATAATGACGAAGACAAGGCTACACACGCCATGCTCATTGATGATGCGGGAAACTGCATTGCCGTGGGGCGGCTTCAGAAAAACACGGCGGAAGAAGGACAAATCCGTTTTATGGCGGTGCATCCGCAGTGGCAGGGAAAAGGACTTGGGAAATTAGTGTTGCGGCATCTCGAACAGCAAGCAAAACAACAAGGATTAATCCGCATTGTGCTTCAGGCCCGCGAAAATGCGCTTTCCTTTTACCTTTCTGAAGGTTATACAAATACAGGAGCCAGCTTCAAACTCTGGGATATTATCCAGCACTATAAAATGGAAAAAGCACTTTAAAAGTGCTTTAGAACCGGTTCTTATTGTTTGGTGTTGTTTTCGACCTGCTTTTTCTGATACTGTCTAAGCAAGCTCATAAGCTGATCGCGCTCTTTCGTGCTAAGCTGATAGCCGAGCGTAACTTCTTTATCACCTGCTTCGAATGACACGGAAACAGCATCAGTGCTCCACCAGTTACCGCCAATCTGATTAATCCAGTTGGGTGTATTATCGACTCCCGCACGGATGTTTTTTACCGACTGCAGTTTGTAATCGTGAACATAGCCGCGGCCACGTACATCGCGCTTTAAAAGCAGGCGGCCGTTTCTGACTTTAATTACCTCGTTGCCGAATTTCCACCAGCTCCACGCGCGGGCAAGGATGTACAGAAAATAAATCCAGAATCCCAGCCACACCAGCATGTAGGTGCGTTGTGCAGAATCAGTTAACTCGAAAAAATACCAGATGCCCGCCACACCGCTCAGTATCCACACCAGCAGCAGCAGTCCGGAAAGGGTTACTTTACGCGAGGGCAATGCAGCGGCAATCACAACACTGAGTTCCTGTTCGTCTTTCACCACACTCATGCGCGGGCTGATGCTTTCAATTTTCTGAGCCATTGCGCGAAGCAGTTTTAAACGGACGGATGATTAAGCGCATGCCGCGATCGTAATTGATGTAATTGACGATCCAGTTGAAAAGCACCACAAGGCGGTTGCGGAAACCTACAAGCGACATGAGATGGACAAACAACCAGAGCATCCATGCTACAAAGCCCTGGCTACGGAATTTGCCTATTTCGGCCACGGCACGGTTACGGCCAATGGTAGCCATTGAGCCTTTGTTGTTGTAGGTAAAAGTTTTCCAAGCGGTTTTGTTTTCTGCCGCACGCAGTAAATTCCGTCCGAGCAAATCGCCCTGCTGCATGGCTACCTGCGCCACCTGCGGATGTCCCTGCGGAAAAGCCGCATCGCTGGTCATGTAAGCCACATCGCCCAGCGCAAATACGTTGTTGAGGCCTTCCACGCAGTTGCTGCCATCCACTTTGATGCGGCCGTTGCGTAAAATACTATCGGCGGGGAGGCCGGGAATAAATTCGCCTTTTACACCGGCTGCCCAGATCATGGTGGCTGCGCGGAAGGTTTCGTGTGTGTTGGTGGTAAGCAGGCGTCCGTCGTAATCCGTTACACGCAGGTTAAGCCACACATGCACATCAAGCTGCTCGAGGTAACGTTTTGATTTTTCCGACGATTTTTCTTCCATGCCGCTCAGCAACCTTTCGTTACTGTCGATCAGGTGAATTTGCATGCGGCGGAAATCGAGTTCGGGATAATCGTTGGGCAGTACATGGCGTTTGAGTTCGCCAAGTGCGCCTGCAAGTTCTACGCCCGTAGGACCGCCACCCACAATTACATAATTCATAAGTGCCTCGCGCTCCACAAGATCGGCGGTGGTAATGGCCTGCTCGAAATTTTCGAGTATGCAGCTGCGCAGGTCAAGTGCTTCACGCACTGATTTCATAGGCATACCAAACCGCTGCGGGCGCTGCATGCCGAAATAATTGGTATCGGATCCGGTAGCGATAACGAGAAAATCGTATTCAATTTCGCCAATGCTGGTGACGAGTAAACGCTCTGCTGTTTTCACTTCCTGCGCCTCCGCCATGCGGAAGTGAAAGTTTTTTATGCCTTTGAAAATTTTCCGGATGGGGAAAACAATAGAATCCGGTTCGATGCCGGCCGTGGCCACCTGGTAAAGCAGCGGCTGAAACGTATGGTAGTTATTCCGGTCAATCAGTACAACCTGAAAGCGGTTGCGGAGTTTTCGCGCCAGCCTTAATCCGGCAAAACCGCCTCCCACAATCACTACACGGGGCAGGCTTACGTTGGGAATATCAATATGCATAAGTGGAGCAAAGTTAGCCAGTTTATGTGAGGCGGCTTGCGAAAAGTGTAATTAAAGTGAATATGAATACTGTGCAGGGAAATAGTATTTTTGGCCTGTTTGTCCAATTTCCCCCCATGAAAAAAGTCTTATTTCTTTTTCCGCTGTTTGCCCTCACCGGCATACTCTCGCTGAGTTTTTCAGGCGCTGCTGCACCTGCGTCTGAAGCAAACGTTCAAAACGATTCGGCCATGCTGGGCCGCATTTACAGCGAAGCATTAAGAAACGGGCAGGCCTACACACAACTGGGTGAGTTGTGCGCAAAATATCCGAAACGGCTCAGTGGCTCGGCCGGAGCAGCGGGTGCGGTTGAATTCTGCCGCAAGCTGATGCTCGACATGAAGCTGGATACCGTGTGGCTGCAGCCCTGCATGGTGCCGCACTGGGAGCGTGGCAATGTGGAGCGCGGCAGCATTGTGAGCGGCAAAAGCGCCAAACCGGTAAAGCTGTGTGCTTTGGGCAATTCTACCGCCACACCCGCCGGCGGACTGCTTGCACCCGTGGTACAGGTGAGCACATTTGAGGAACTCGAAAAGCTGGGCGAAAACGGCGTGAAGGGGCGTATTGTGTTTTTCAATCATCCGTTTATCGACGAGCTGATTTCGCCGTTTGATGCGTATGGCGAGGCGGCCCGTTTTCGCACGCGCGGACCGGCGGCGGCACAGAAACTTGGAGCGGCAGCGGTACTGGTGCGTTCAATGACGCATGCGCACGACAATAATCCGCACACCGGCAACACGCGTTTCGACAGTTTGCAGCCGCATATTCCCAGTGCCGCGCTCAGTACCAAGGCCGCCGACGAACTGAGTGCGCGGCTTGCAACCGATAAAAACCTGCGTTTTAAGCTGGAACTTAACTGCCGCCAGCTGCCCGATGTACTTTCGTACAATGTAATCGGCGAGTTGCGCGGGCGCGAACTGCCCAATGAAGTAATTGTGCTTGGCGGCCATCTTGATGCCTGGGATCTGGGCGAAGGCGCACACGATGATGGCGCTGGATGCATGCAGGCGGTGGAAGTGCTGCGCATTATGAAGGCGCTACAACTCCGCCCGCGCCGCACCATAAGGGTGGTAATGTGGATGAATGAAGAAAACGGCCTGCGCGGAGGTCATGCATACGCCAACTGGGCTATGAAAAGCCCCGAAAAACACATAGCCGCCATTGAAAGCGATGCCGGCGGGTTTAGTCCGCGCGGATTCGGAATAAGCGGCAGTGCGTCTCAAACGGCCAATTTCATGCGCTGGAAGCCCCTGCTCGAAAAATTTGCCGTGGGCGACTTACATCCCGGCGGCGGCGGAGCCGATATTGGGCCGCTGGACACGCTGGGCACCGCGCTGATTGGCCTTGAACCCGACCAGCAACGCTATTTTGATCACCACCACGCCCAAACCGACATATTCAGCGCCGTAAACCGCCGCGAACTCCTGCTGGGCGCGGCCGGTATGTGCAGTCTGGTATGGCTCATCGACAAATATGGGATCTGAGTCAAAACCTGCATCTGATTTACCCGTATAAAACCGGGAATTGTACATTTTAATCAGAAGCATTAGATTTGATTAAACCCATGCATAAATTTTTAGTCAAAACCCGGAACGTTTAACACCTTAGTCAAATGAAAAAAATAATCCTGCCTGCGCTCTTTTCAGCCTTTGTGCTTGGTTTCGGCGGTTGCCGCGATGAAGTGCAGGATTCTGAAACCACCTCTGCTACCGATAATAACCTTTGCGAAAACGAATTTGCCCGTATAATGCCGCTGGTTAACAAAATTTCGGTTGATGAGCCCGGAGTAAACCGCGTGCCGGCCGGTAGCAACGTGCTTTCGTGCCCTACGGTTACGGTGGTAAACCCCGGCCAGTTTCCGGTAACCATGTATATCGACTATGGTTCGGGCTGTACGGATGCGGTTGACGGTAAAATACGTGCCGGACGTTACATCTGCGTGTTCAGTGGCCCGTGGGATGATATCGGCTCTTCCATTAACATTACCCTCGACAGTTTCTACGTAAACAACATTCACTTTGAGGGGAATGCGGTAATTACCCACTCCGGCCAGCGCCAGTACACCACGACGGTAAACAACGGAAAATGCTCGAAAACCGGTACAAACCCCTGGGAAATTCTCTGGAACTGCAACCGCACCGTAGAATGGACGGAGGGGTATCTCACTTCACAACAGGAAGACGATGTGATACAGGTTACCGGCAGCAACTCGGGCACAGACCGCAATGGAAAAACATTTTCGGCAAACATTACCTCGCCGGTAATCCGGAATATGGGCTGCTCATGGATCCAACAGGGGCGTGTTGAACTTACGCCGGAAGGTAAACCCACACGCACCATCGACTTCGGAAGCGGCACCTGCGATAATCGGGCTACTGTAACTATCAATGGAATCAGTTACAACGTAACCCTTCAATAAGCTTAATTAATTTTAAGAAAGCCGGGTAACCCCGGCTTTCTTTTTTGCGTTACACTATTGGTTTTTTTGTTTTTTTGAAAAACCGGTTATATTTGTTCGCATTCAACCTGAGAACAGCCCTCTGCTCACCTTATGATGGTCGACATCTACGATTTTTATGACAAGATGGAGCGTAATAACATTATGCTCTCCTTCAAAGGCGATGTGACCTCAGAGTTGCTGACCTCGATCCTGCAGATTATGGAAACCAAGCTCGATAATATGCAGGAAGAGCCCAAAACCAAAAAGAAGGTTTACAACGTACTTGTAGAATGCCTCCAGAATCTTTACCACCACATGGATGATATTCCCAAAATGGGCAGTGTGAATCCGGAAACAGGTGAAAATTCGCGCTCGGCTATCTTTATGATTGGTAAACTTGACAACCAATACAACATTATTACCGGCAATTACATCCGCACACAGAATGTGGAAGGATTGCGCAGCCGCCTCGACGAGATCAATAAACTTTCGAAAGAAGAACTGAAAGATTATTACAAAGCCGTGCTCAACAACGGCGAGATTTCTGAAAAAGGCGGCGGCGGACTGGGTATGATTGACATTGCCCGCAAAACCGGTCAGAAACTGAATTATCATTTCATGCAGATTGATGAACAGCATTCGTTTTTCAGCCTGAACATCAAAATTGCACAATAAACAACTACAGAAGGGAACATGGAACGCATCGTTATTGAAGGAACACCCAAAACGCCCACAATTAATTTCGATATGAATACCGGGCTGCTCGAAATTAAGGGCCGCTCTATTCCCGAAAATTCAATTGAGTTTTACAAGCCGCTTGTAGAACATCTTGAGCGTTATGCCCAGAAACCGCTTGGTGAAACCAACGTAAATATTCAGCTTGAATACTTCAACACCAGCTCGTCGAAGTGTATTCTTGATGTATTCAAAAAGCTCGAAACCATTGCCAAAGGCGGCAGCCAGATTACCATTAACTGGTACTACGAGCAGGACGATGAAGATATGCTCGAAGCCGGCGAAGACTATCAGGCCATTATCAATGTGCCTTTTAAAATGATTGAAGTGAACGACTAAGGTTGTTCAACACCATAACGTACAAGGGCTGATTTCTTTCGAAGTCAGCCCTTGCTTATTTTGCGGAAATGCTATGTTTACTCGGCGCGTGGTGGTGTTTTGCGGAAACGCTCGGTAATATTACCCAGCCCTTCAATGAGTTTGCGGAGCAGATCGAAATACAGCGTAAAGATCATTACGGCGGTCATGCTCCAGAGAATCATAATGTTGTACCAGAAGGTATTGATGTAGGCGCCAAACACTTTTTTTCGCGGTGCAAAGAAATGTGCGTTACCGAGGTTGGTTTGCCAGGCTTCGCTGAATACGGGATCTGAATGCTGGATGAGTTTTCCGTCAATTTCAATGAGTTTGTTGAACTCATTGGCATTACGCACCAGATCGCTGAGGCTTTCGTTCAGGTAATCGTTTTTGAGTTTCATCACGCCTTCGGGGCCAAGCTCTTTTTCAAGTTTGTTTACCTGTTTGTCGTGATTATCGACCGCTTTCTGATAAACCGTTTTGTACACCGAGTTTACCATATCGAGGTACGAACGCATATCATCGGCCTGCGGTTTGGCAAACTGCCCGGGATTGATGCCTGCCACCGAAGTGCTGAGGCGGTTGAGTTCCTGCGTGAGTTTTTGGGTGAGGCGGCTTATTTTACCACGGCGGCTGAGTTCGAAGAGGCGTTCACGGTCGGTGGCAATTTCGTTTTTGAGCAGTTGAACATCGGATACAAAATCAGGCCCTTTTTTACCGTTGTTGGCCGAGGTCTCGCACTTATCTATTTTACCGCGAAGCTGTGGCAACCAGTAGTTGTTTTTGTAATCGGCAATGCTGGTAAGTTCGTCGCTGGCGTTAAACTGTTTTTGCCATTTGTTGTTGCGGAACTGGTTAACAGCAAGTGCTTCAAATGCCCAGCGGGAGGCCATCATTTCGCCGGCCACGGGCACGGTTTCCTGCGAGGTGATGGTGGGATTGAGTTTGTCGAACTTCACAATCACACCACTCAGCAACAGTTGCGGAATAATGAGGAAGGGAATGAGGATGTAAATGGTTACTGCCGAGTTGAAAGCCGAAGAAATATTGAGTCCGAGCAGATTGGCAAAACACGAGGTGGTAAACAACACCAGCCAGTAATCAGCCATCATGCCTTTTACGCCCAGCAGCAAATTGCCCACTACCACAAAGGTGAGTGTTTGAATGGCCGAAAGCACAAACATGATGAGGATTTTGGACCAGAGGTAGCTTGAGCGGCTGAGGTTGAGGAACGATTCGCGTTTGAGAATTTTGCGGTCGCGTATAATTTCCTCGGCCGATACGGTGAGCCCGATAAACAGCGCCACCACTACAGCCATAAACAGGTAGGCCGGAATATTTTCGTTTTCGCGGAAGATGTAGCCTATTTTGTTCGACACATCGGTATTGTAAAAACGAACAAGGAACGCAAGAATAAACGCCAGCACCGGAGCCTCAAGCAGGTTAATAATCATGTACTGCCGGTTGGTAAGCTTCGAACGTACATCGCGGGTGATGAACACACGCATCTGCTTGAGCTTGTTCGGAATGTTGAATGTGCTTTCCGGATTATCGGCCGAAGGAGCCGGCGCTTCGAGGCGCGCTTCGATATTGGCTTTGTAATACGAATTCCACTCGGGCGGTGATACTTTGCGGTTGCGTGTAAGGTTACCGTATTCATCCACCACCTTACTTTCGATGATGCTGAATATCTGTTCGGGATTTACGTTACCGCAGGCCGGGCATTCGCTCTCGTCGCTGTTTACGTGATTGACTACCTTTTTGAAATACACCACGGCATCAACCGGGTTGCCGTAGTAAATGGGAAAACCGCCGTTATCAAGAATAAGCAGGCGGTCGAACATTTTAAAAATATCTGACGAGGGCTGGTGAATAACCACGAACACGAGCTTGCCTTTAAGCGCAAGTTCCTTGAGAAGGTCCATGATATTCTCCGAGTCGCGCGAGGAAAGGCCCGATGTGGGCTCATCCACAAACAGCACCGAAGGCTCGCGGATAAGTTCGAGCGCAATGTTGAGGCGTTTGCGCTGACCGCCCGAGATCTTTTTATCGAGCGGACTACCCACTTTCAGGTCACGCGCTTCATAAAGCCCGAGATCGGCCAGCAATTCATCCACCGTGCGGGTTATATCGCTGTCGCTGAGGTTTCCGAAACAAAGTTTGGCGTTGTAGTAAAGATTTTGAAAAACGGTAAGTTCTTCAATAAGCAGATCGTCCTGCGAGATATGCCCTACTACCCCTTCAAGCTCCTGTTTCTGGCGGTGCAGATCGAGTCCGTTTATCATTACCGCACCGGAGGTGGGCGTATCGTTTCCGTTGAGTACGTTGAGCAGTGTGGACTTACCTGCACCTGAACCGCCCATGATGCCAATAAGGCGGCCCGATTCTTCGTGTATGCTCACATCGCGCAGGCCAAGTTTTCCGCCTTTGAATTTGTACGAAATGGTTTGTGCGCTGAATGTGATACGCGTTTTGGTTTTGCTGCTGAGAAACGCGCTGATAATATCGCTGTAATAAATGGGCTGCACTTTAGAACTACGCAGCGACGAGCCGGGTGTAAGAATATACACCTTGTTGAGAAACATGGCCTGCCCGTTGAGGTTGAGTTCGCCCTCGCCGAAATAGCGCACCACATACATACCCACGCTGGGTACATGCAGCACGCACACACGGCCATTTCCAATGGAATCAGAATAAATATGATGTGCCTGGTTGTAAACAGGCTGCCCGTTGTCAACCACCAGCAGTTCGGCAATATCGGGCATATCGGCAATGTCTTCTTCAACAAAAGCCCGCATGCGGTCGAACTCACCTTCTTCGATGTTGAAGGTTTCGGAAACTGTTTTCACAAACTCAAGTTCCTGCTCCGAAATTTCGTAGCTGGAATGAATGAATTCGAGCAGGCGGATGAGTACAACCACTTTCTGCTTCTGCGTAAGTTCTTCGTTAATCTGTGTGCAGATGCGAAGTACTTTCACTGAATTGAGCGAAGTACGTTTGGCCGAGCCATCTTTGCGCTTGGTTACCTGATGGTGTTGCTCCAGATACTCGTCGAAAATGGCGAGATACTGTTCAACCAGATCGAGGCTGAGTTGCTGACGCAGAAACGACTCTACCACTGCCCGGCTGTCGGTGGTGACTCCGTCAACCTTGGCGATGATGGCAAAGAGTTGCATCAGGGCCCGCAAAATTCGTTCACTCATGTGTTGCGGTAGTTGTTTGTTTGGGCTTGGGTAAACGTTTGGAAGGCCTAAAAATAGTCAAATCCGCAACACAGCAATGCGAATTTTACAATCAAATTACCCATTAGTAAAACAACCGGTCTCATCGCTGAAACCGGTTGCTTTATCGAAATACTGAGCGGGTTTTACGGTCTGAAGCCGATAAGCAGAATAGCGCAGCCCGATTCTTTTCCGGCAGCCGGATTGAGTGTGGCTTCGATAATTACGTTTACAGTAGTGTTTACGCGGAAATCCCAGTAGGGCGCATTGCTGTGCTGGCTATTGGTAAAGAGCAGGTTATGATCCTGATCGTACACACTGAAAATGAGGTTTCCGTCGGAAGTTCCGGTACCCGCAGCAATGCGGTAGGTAGATCCAGCAAAGAAAGTGGCCTGAAACTCGGCGGTTTGGTTGGAGAGCACCAGCGCACGGTAAGTTTGCCCGTCGCTTACGAAGGGCGGCACAATGTGGCGGGTAATCATTTTGGTGGTCGAGTCGCATTGCGCAACAGCCTTGCTCTGGCCAAACACCAGCGCCGCAACGGTGAGCACAAGAAGGGTGAGAAGCTTTTTCATAAACTTACTTGCCGTAGGGATTAATTAATGATGTAGTTGCGCAGTGCAGTTACTTTTTCGGTAAGTGCGGTAAGCTGTTCGGGTGTGATGTTTACCTCGGTTTTGCCGTTGATGGTGGTAATTTTGTTGGCATTGTCGGTAACCGGCTCGGCGTAGGTGTATTTGAGTTCGATGCTGCTGAAAGCGCCGTTGAGCTCCTGATAAAGTTTAATGAGCGGCTCAAACTCGGGCTTTTCCTGATCGACAAGCAGCTTGAGGATGCCTGCGCAGGTATTTTTCTGTTCGCCGATGCGCACGGCCATGGCGGGATCAGGCTTTTGCTTATACACGCTGAGGGCGAAGTGCATACTTTCTATCCAGCCACCGGCCAGAATGAGCGCGGCCACATGCTCACGATCGCCTTCTTTCAGAAACTCGTCGCTGCGGCGGTAGCTTTCGCCCACAATTTTCATGATCGAATCCTTTTTGCCGATGTTGGCGCTGAAACGCTCAAGCAACTGCTTATCAAAACTGGCAGTAATGCGCATCTGTTCGCCAAGCGTCATTACGGTTTTGTAATAGCCGAGTGCGTCTGATGAGTTTTCGTATATGGACACATAGCCCAGATCGGCACCGTAAATGCCGAGATTGAGGGCGCGCTTGGTATCGTCGGAATAACGGGAGAGATTGGACGCGGGGTTGAGCATTTCCTTATTGTACAACGCTCCGCTGCTTTTGATCATACCGGCAATTTGCACGGGCGAGGGCACCATGAAGTTTTGCCCTTTGAGTTGCAGGTTGTTGCTGGGAACATTCAGCGAATCTTTGTCGTTGCCATTGTTTTCGCCACCCTCGGGGGTATCGGAACAACCGGCGGCAACAAGCATAGCAGCCCCGAGAAAAAGAGCCGACAAGCGAACAGGGAAACCGTTGAAAATCATTGATGGGTTTAAGTTAAATCCGGTGTGCTGAAATTTGATGCAAATAAACGAAAAAATGCCGAAGCAGCACGCAAACGGCCCCGTAATTTACACCTTTCGCATGAAGCCGGTTTACGCTTAGTCGGCAAACACATTGGTTTTGCCCACCGCATACCTGAAAACCCCGAATGCCATGCCTGCGCTGAGCGCATACCAGCCCAGATTTACCCACTCGTGCAAAATGAGTGAACCGGTGGCAAACAGCAGGCTGTAGGTAAACATAACCGCGCTGAGCCAGCACACCAGCAGGCCGAGTATCGGCGTTTTTTCGGGGGCCATACCCAGGGCCACACGCACCGGTTTCCAGCCGCCGGCCGGGCGCACACGGGTGTAAAATTGGTTGAGTGTGCCCATGTTCTCCGGCGTTGTAAGAAAAGTAACCGCCAGCCAAGAAACCGTGGTTACGCCCACCGTGAGGAAAAAGCTGCCCGGAAATTCGGCCCACCACGGCAATACGGCATCAGCCGCCAGACCGCTGCGCATAACCGCCAGCGCGCCCATAACCACAAACGGCGCCAGCGTGGCCGTAATTTCGCTCCAGGCGTTGATGCGCCACCAGTACCAGCGCAGAATGAGCACCAGCCCCAGCCCTGCGCCACACTCCATAATAAAACTCCACACGCCCGAAATAGACGTAATCATGGGTGTTACAGCCAGCGAAAGCAGCATGGTGAGGATGGTGATGAGGCGCGAAACCGATACGTAATGCTTTTCGGCTTTTTCATTGCTGCCAAGCTGCGCTGGACGTTTGAGAAAACGTTTGTACAAATCATTCACTAAATAGCTGGCGCCCCAGTTGAGCTGCGTGGAAATGGTGCTCATGTAGGCCGCAAGAAAAGCCACCAGCATAAGGCCTTTGAGCCCCACGGGCAGATAATCTTTCATGGCGCGCACGTAGCCCATGCGGGCGGTAGCCTCAGTAAGATCAGGATAAAGAATGAGTGAGCAGAGGCCTACCAGAATCCACGGCCAGGGACGCAGGCAATAGTGCGCCACCTGAAAAAACAGGGTGGCCCAGATGGCGTGCTTTTCGTTTTTTGCACTCATCATACGCTGCGCTACGTAGCCGCCGCCGCCGGGTTCGGCACCCGGATACCAGCTGGCCCACCACTGCACGCCCACAAAGGCCAGAAAGGCACCGATGCCGAGCGTAAATTCGCCCGCTACCGAGCCGCTGCTGCCCAGTTTTGGGAAAAACGACAAACTGCCCGGATGCGACACGGCCAGCTTTTCCTTCATACCCTCAATACCACCCACCTCAGCCGAATTGACCACCAGAATGGCCAGAATAATGCAGCCGGCAATGGCAATAATAAACTGCACCATATCCGTAATAGCTACACCCATGAGCCCCGACACGGACGAATACAACGCGGTAAGCAGCATGACGCCGCCGGTCCACATAAGCGCTGTTTGTGCACTGAGGCCGAAGAACTCCTGCAAAATGGAGATCATGGCTAAGTTTACCCAGCCGAGTATAAGCACATTCATAAACACGCCGAGGTAAACCGCACGGAAGCCGCGCAGCATGGCAGCCGGTTTGCCGCCGTAGCGGAGTTCGGTAAGCTCCACTTCGGTCATCACACCTGAGCGGCGCCACAAACGCGCAAAGAAAAACGTGGTGAGCATGCCGCCAAAAAGCGCACACCACCAGAGCCAGTTGCCGGCAATGCCTTTTTGCACCACCAGTTCGTTTACGGCCAGCGGCGTATCGGCCGCGAAGGTGGTGGCCACCATGGAAATGCCTGCAATGTGCCACGGCAGCGAACGCCCGCCGAGAAAAAATTCGCCCAGGCTTTTGCCCGCCCGCTCGCGGTAATAAAGACCAATGCCGAGTGAAAGCAAAAGGTAGGCGCCGATGATGATGTAGTCGATAAGTGCTAACATGCTGTAGTGGTTGAATGGAAAGCTGCTGTGTGGCTTTGGGTAAAGCTACGTGTTACGGGCGGCCTATGCCCTTCTGCGGCAGGAATTGATAAACAGGCGGATGTGAATGACGTGCCCAATGTGTGATTTTGAAATGCACCTGACGGTTTGCACTTAGCCCCGACTGGAGCGGCACCCCGCAGGAGTACCCACTTTTTTGTGGGTGCGACGAGGAGTATAGCGGAAGGCGGGACAGGTGGTTATTTGATGCGCCTTAAACTGTGCTCCTGAAAAATAGTTTGACACAATGTGTTTCAATTACCTCAAACAAAAACCATTTCCTCCACCCCTGCGATGTATTTTTAGACAAGGAAGGTGTGGAGGTGCAGCCGCGCAAAAAAACTATCTTTGCCGTCCTTACAATTTACTTCAAAATTATGGCCAAAGACTTAACCACACGCGAGAAAGATTATTCCCAGTGGTATCAGGACATTGTAACAAAAGCCGATCTGGCAGAACACTCTGACGTGCGCGGCTGCATGGTAATTAAACCGTATGGCTATGCCATTTGGGAAAACATGCGCGATGTGCTTGACCGGATGTTTAAAGCAACCGGACACGTGAACGCTTATTTTCCGCTGTTTGTGCCAAAAAGTTTTTTGGAAAAGGAAGAAGGCCACGCCGAAGGATTTGCCAAGGAATGTGCGGTAGTGACACATTACCGCCTGAAAAATGACCCCGACAATCCGGGTAAACTGATGGTGGACCCTGAGTCGAAACTGGAGGAAGAACTGATTGTGCGCCCCACTTCGGAAGCCATTATCTGGAATACCTACCGGGGCTGGATACAAAGCTACCGCGACCTGCCCCTGCTGATAAACCAGTGGGCCAACGTGGTGCGCTGGGAAATGCGCACCCGCCTGTTTTTGCGCACCACCGAGTTTTTGTGGCAGGAAGGCCACACCGCACACAGCACCAAAGCCGAAGCCATAGAAGAAACCGAGCGCATGCTGCATGTGTATGCCGACTTTGTAGAAAACTACATGGGCGTGCCGGTAATTAAAGGCATAAAAACCGCCAGCGAACGCTTTGCCGGTGCCGAAGAAACCTACTGCATTGAAGCACTGATGCAGGACGGCAAGGCACTGCAGGCAGGCACATCGCACTTTCTGGGGCAAAATTTTGCCAAAGCGTTTGATGTGCAGTTTGCCAACAAAGACGGCAAGCTGGAACACGTGTGGGCCACAAGCTGGGGCGTATCGACCCGCCTGATGGGCGCACTGGTAATGAGCCACAGCGACGATAACGGCCTTGTGCTGCCGCCCAAACTGGCGCCCACGCAGGTAGTAATTGTGCCCATATACCGCACCGACGAAGAACGCGCCCGCATTGCCGAGCGTGTGGCCGAAATTGAAAAGCAATTGGTGATGCGCGGCATACGCGTGAAGTTTGACAACCGCGATACGCAGCGCCCCGGCTGGAAATTTGCCGAGTACGAACTGCGCGGTGTGCCCCTGCGCATTGGCATTGGACCCAAAGACCTTGAGGCAAACCAGGTGGAACTGGCCCGCCGCGACACGCTTACGAAAGGCGCTGTGTCGCAAACCGGACTGGCCGACCACATTGAAAAACTGCTGCACGAAATACAGGACAACCTGTATAAACAAGCACAGGAGCGCCGTGCTGCCGCCAGCCACCATGTAAACACGTGGGATGAATTTACAGCTGCGCTTGACAAAGGCGGCTTTGTATATGCCCACTGGGACGGCACCGCCGAAACCGAGCAGAAGATTAAAGACAAAACCAAAGCCACCATACGCTGCATTCCGCTTAATAACCCGCAGGAAGCCGGTGTATGCATACTGAGCGGGCAGCCCTCAGCCCAGCGCGTGGTGTTTGCCCGCGCCTATTAAAAAAGGGCATCTCTAAAAACTCGAAACCTCTTCGTTGGGCTCATCGCAAAAATCCTCATTTACACAAGTAAACTCCGGTTTTCGCTCTTTCGCCCGCCTCAATCTTTCAAGTTTTTAGAGATGCCCACTAATTAAATTTCAGCACGGTATTCAACGAAAGAAGCCACTCTGCTGTTTATATGCAAACCCTTTTGCCAACAAACAGCGCCAATACTACAACGACCCGCACATGAGTGAAAACAGCAACAGCCGCGACATTATTCTGCAACTCCTGCGCGAAAAATCATCGCTCAAGCAGGATGTGTTTTACACCACCATTGACCTGTTTAACCAACTCAAGGAAGTGGTGCGCAGTGTAGCCAACGACCTGAAGCCGCTGGCCGAAGCCATTGACAAACGCATAGTGGTGGAATTCCGCGAACGCAACGCTTACGAAATTGAGCTGCGCGTGGCCGGCGATGTGCTGCTTTTTCACATGCACACCAATGTGTTTGAGTTTGACACGAGCCACCACATCTGGAAAACCGGCTATGTAAAGGAAAACCCCGGCCGCAGCTATTGCGGGGTGATAAACGTGTACAACTTCCTGGCCGACTCATTCAAGTACCAGCGCCTGAACGACCTGGGCTACCTGATTGCCCGCATTTTTGTAAACAACGAGCGGCATTTTTTTGTGGAAGGCAAACGCCAGCTGGGCTTTTTGTACAACGACTTTGCCAACTCGGTAATAAGCCCCGAAGGCCTGCGCCAGATTGTGGAAAGCAGCGTGGTGTATTGCCTCGATTTCGACCTGTTTACCCCGCCGTTTGACGAGGTGAAGGTGATTACGCTGGGCCAGGTACAGGAAGACAGCTCCATGATGAGCCTGAAAACCGGCAAACGCTTAGGCTTCCGCTTCCAGGCCGATACGGATTACATTGGTTACTGAAACCAAAATAATCTCTAAAAGCCTGACAGCCAGAAAAAAGTAAAAATATTTGGTGAAAGATTTTGGAGATTTCGAAATCGGTTTTACATTTGCACTCCCAAATGAACAAATGGCCCGTTCGTCTAGGGGTTAGGACATCAGATTTTCATTCTGGTAACAGGGGTTCGATTCCCCTACGGGCTACGGAACAGAAAGAGAAACAGAGCGAAAGCGTTGTTTCTCTTTTTGTTTTTAGCTGTTTTCTCAGTAAGATTATTTGTTATGGGTGGAACTTGATCTGACAGTCGGATTTAGAGGCTCAGTTTTCTGTCATGAGTGAAGCTAATTGATTTTGTTTATCAAACATTTTTCCTTACCAAATGGTGTTCACATTAACTTCAGTTACTTTACGTACAATGTGGTGGTAGCTTTCAATTGCATTGATCGTGTAACTGATTTTACAGATGTCCGAAGGATAATTCTTAAACAGTTTCTAATTACCCAACTACTTTACGCTCCAACTCCCACCCGAATCACACCAATTAACAATATAACCCACCCTGCAATACTGGGGCAGATAATACCTGAAAATCTGATTATTCGTTTCAATATGTTCCTGAAACACAAGCTTACCTGTAAAATCATAAATTTTCAAAACACCCGATTCTGCCAAAGGTGAATTAATCACAATATTTCCTCCTTCCACATCTTTGAAAAGTATGGTTTGCGCAGGTGGATTGTGATTAGCCACAGAAACCGATCCGAAAAAATATATTCCAGACTGGCTCATACAGCCATTACTGTCGGTAACAACTACTTCGTAGTTGCCGTTTGTTTGGGGAACAAGAGTAGTATTAGTTGCACCTGCAAGCAAATTGCTGTTTAGGTACCACTGGTTTCCTGATGATGCGGAAGAAAAAAGAGTGGGGCCGAATTGAGTAATAGTTGGTACGGGAGGCAATGGATTTACTGTTACACTTACCGTATCCGAATTAAAACAACCTATACTGTCGGTAACCGATAAGATATAGTTTGTGGTATTTATGGGCGTTGAAACTGGAGTGTAAAGTGTGGCCGAATTAAGCGTATTGGAAGGTTGCCAGATACAACTTATGCCTCCGCTTCCGTTTAATTGCACGCTTTGACCAAAGCAAACAGCCGTGTCGGCACCTGCAAAAACAGCGGGAGCCTGATTTACAAATATGGTTATTGAATCGATATTAGTGCAAGAGTTATTGCCGGTAACCGTAAGAATATATGTAGTGGTTACAGAAGGCGAAGCAAACGGAGAAAAAACCAGCGGATTGCTGAGAGTGGATGATGGCGACCAGCTTGCACTAATTCCTCCGTTACCTTGTAACTGTACAGACAGAAACTCACAAATTGTGGTATCACTTCCGGCCTGAACAGAGGGAATGGCTCTAATTGCCAGTGTGGCCGTGTCAACTGAACTACAGCCCAAACTATCTGTACCTGTAATAAAATAAATACCTGCTACATTGGCACAACAAAGCGGACTGGCAGAAGTAGTACTGCTTAACCCTGTAGCGGGAGTCCAACTGTAAGTACTGGCACCGTTGGCATTCCAGCTAATACAACTGCCTGCACATATAAATGTATCGGGTACTATGGTTATGGGTAAAGGATTAACTGTAACATTCAGTGTTCTCACTCCTGTGCATCCATTATTATCTGTTACCGAAACCGAATAACTGGTAGTACTGAGAGGGAATGCAATTACAGAATCGCCGGTGACTGTGTTTAGTCCTATTGCGGGTTGCCATACAAAGTTATTTAAAGACGAACTGGCAACAAGCAGGGCACTGTCGCCACTACAGATTGAAATATTGTTTGAAACGGTTAAAAGCGGTTGAGGTAAAATTGATAAAGGAGTTGAACTTACAGCACTTATCATAGAAGGGATAGAGCTAATTACTCGAATCCGGTAGTTATTTCCTGCAGGCATATTGGCGGGAATCGTTACCTGAATAGTATCGGATGTACGACCACTCAGTGAGCCTATGTTTATTGGTGAAGCAAAAGAGCCGTTTAAATCGGATAGCTGAGCAGTAAAGGAGTTTCCCGCATCACAACTATCGTTAAGAAAGAATGGTAAAGCGGTAGTAGTTCCTGCACAAATTGAAGCAGGAATATTTCCGACAGAGAATACAAAAGGAATTTCAACCAATTTCAGATAGCCGGGAAATGCCCCGTCTGGTCCCTCAAAAACATGTTTTACAATTAATGTATCGCTCAGATAATCATATTCAAATAAAGTTCCAAATGTATTATTTTGGGCACTTCCCCCCTTCGACGCTATTCCGTAATATTTACCATTACTGGCCAGCATCAAACCGCCGTCTGGCTCATTACCCGAATCAGGGGTAAAGAAATCATGCTTAAAATTTAACGTATTGGTGGTACGGTTGTATTCATATAAAGTACCGTTACCGTATAAACCGCCAGTGGCAGTGAGAGCATAAAATTTTCCGTTGGGTGCCTGAGATAGAATAGGCGCGGGAGACATAAAAAATGTAGATAATGGAAACTGATACAAGGCAGTATAGGAATTAGTCAAATAATCAAATTCAAATATATATCCTGTATTTATGGTTGAAAAACTTCCGGAAGTTACTCCATAGAGTTTGTTGTTTGATGCCTGAATAAGTGTTCCTCTGGGGCCGGTTCCAACTACTGCAGGTGTGCCAAAATCGCAGCGTTTTGTGAATAAATTATTTGCAGGATTATATTCGAAGAGTACTCCACGGTTATTAGTTCCACCTTGTATTGTTGTGCCATACAATCGTCCATTGGAAGCAAGTAGCAGCGATCCGGAAGGCAAAGCACCATTACTGGTTCCCGAAAAATCAACGAGTTTTGAATAAGCAAGTGTTACCGGGTCAAACCGAAACAATACACCCAAATCGTTGTTTCCGCCCCGCCTTGTCATACCATACAATTTCCCGTCAGGAGTTTGTATTAGTGAAGAAGTGGGTGTTTTACCTGAAACAACCGGATTAAAATCGAAAAGTTTGGTAAACTGATTGGTTCCGGGATTAAACCTATAAATAATACCTGCATTGTTTGTACCGCCGCTTTCAGTCATTCCATAAAGCATTCCATCAGACGCATATAATAACGACCCTGTAGGATTGCGTCCGTTGTGAATTTGTCCGAATTCAAAACATTTATTTAACACCTGTGTGGTTGGATTAATTCTGAAGCAAACACCAAAATCATAAAATCCACCGACACTGGTTACTCCATACAACAATCCATTATTGGCAATTGTAAGTCCTGTTAACGGAGCTTTACCGATTACAGAGGCGTTAAAATCAGCAATTTTTGTGTAAATCAGCGTCACGGGGTCAAATTCAAAAATTGTCCCGTTATTGTTTGCACCTCCGGTTCCCGTAGTGCCATAAAGTTTCCCATTTGTATGCAAAATAAGTTTGCCCATGGGCATGTTACCACCACCTCCGGGAATAGAAAAACTATACAACAGCGTAGTGGTTTGAGTAGTAGGATTGAACTGATAAATTGCTCCGGCACCATTAACACCACCGGTTTGAGTTAACCCATAAAATAATCCATTTGGCAATTGAATCATCCCGTCGTAAGGAAAAGCACCATTTGAAGCACCGTTAAACGATGTAATGTGGGTAAAAACAGATGTTACAGGATCGAACTTAAAAATAGTTCCTGTAAAAGAAAGACCGCCCTGCTGGGTAGTTCCATATAAATTACCATCTGTTCCCTGAGTTAAAGTCCCCATGGGGGAGGAACCGGTAGTATTTGAAAAATCGTATTTCTTGGTAAATACATTTGTTAATGGGTTAAACTGGAAAATGGTGCCAATGTTACTAGTTCCCCCCTCTCTGGTAACACCATAAAGCATTCCGTCTGATGCGTATAATAAACCGCCCTGAGGTCTGCTGCCTGTAGTTAATCCAGTAAAGTCGTGCAACTTTGTGTAGGTTAAGGTGGCCGGATTGAAACTAAAAAGAGTACCGAGTGAATTTGCCCCGCCATTGTTGGTTAAACCATAAATCAACCCGTTTGGCAATTGTACCAATGCACCCTGAGGACCGTATCCGTCATTAATTGAAAAATCGTGTAGTTTCTGATATGTAGAATCTGTTGGATTGTATGAATACAATACCCCGATACCGTAAGCACCACCCGCTGGCACCATTCCATAAAGCTTACCGTTCTGCCCGTTTAGCAAAGTATTGTACTGTGGGTTAAACCCTTCGTTTTGCACATTAAAACTATAGGCTCTGGTATGTGCATTACCATTGTTATTGGTTTTAAAAATAGTACCGGTACCTGACTCGCCTCCTCTGCTTGTGGTTCCCCAAAACTGAGTTTGGGAATAAGCCAGATAATACACGACCATAAATAAAATTGACAGGCTATACTTGAGGGGTGTCATATACTTGAGGGGTGTCATATAATTGTGGGGTGTCATATAATTGAAAGATGGGGTCTTCAAAAATAATACTTAAAACTGATTTACGATAAACCTCAATTTCCCAATCTCTGCGGAGGTACAAATCCTTAATTACTAAGCATCACCAATACGCCCCCCAAAAACCACAAACATAAAAGCCCGCAATTAAAACACGCAACAAGCATTTTTCGCCCATCTTTAACTTACACCAACGCAATAACCAGCACCTATCTCAAAATTCCCGCACGAGAATAATTGTGCAAGCGAGTTGAACGAAACCCAGGAAATTTTCGGCGTAATAATCGTATCGGTTAACACATCGGCGATAATTTTGAAGCAGGCAAATAATCACTCGATTTCCCATCTACGCACATACCTTCTGAGTAACTGTTAGAGAATTTTCATACTTACCTATATCCAAAAAAACACCAGCTCCCGATGTTTAGTTTCGGGAGCTGGTGCATCGGATAAACTGCTTACAGCTGGTTGCCGATAAACCCGATATGACCTTCGCCGGCATAGGTCATATCGCCGCTGAGTGTGGCTCCGCCGTCGGAAGAGCTGATGTTCAGGGCCACCACGTTTTGGCTTTCGCGACTACCGATGAGCCATGTGCCGCCGGGATGACCGGATGTACCGCCCCACGAGTTTTCCACTACGTAGTTATTAGCGCCATACAATTTACCGGTGAAACCGATCGGACCTTCGCCGGCGTATGTCATGGTGCCGGAAAGTGTATTGCCGCCATCGGTTGACGATATGTTTACGGCCACCACATTCTGAGCGGCGCGGCCGCCCATGATGAAAATACCGCCGGGATTACCTTTTGAACTTCCCCAGGAGTTGAGCACCGAATAGGCACCGCCATCCACAAGCTGACTCTTGAACCCGATCGGGCCTTCGCCGGCATACGTCATACTGCCCGTAAGGGTGTTGCCGTTGTCGGCAGAACTGATGTTGATGGCTACCACACGCTGGTTGCCACGGCTTCCGAGTACGAAGGTGCCACCGGGATTCCACGGTGCGGAACTTCCGCCCCACTGGTTTTCCACTGCATAATTGTTGCACAGCGTCATGGTGGCCCGGAACCCGATCTGACCTTCTCTGGCATACGTCATGGTGCCTGTAAGTGTTTTGCCACCATCGGCTGAGGTCACATTAAGTGCTACCACATTCTGACCATCTCTTGAACCGATCAGGAAAATTCCGCCCGGATTCCACGGAGCTGAAGAACCACCCCACTGGTTCTGTACAAGGTGCAGGTTGTTGTTTGATTTGTTGGTTGACATGGGTTTGATGAATTAAATGATTCCTACTCGCAGGCTTTTCGGAAACCGCCGCAGTGTTGTTTACCGGCACTGCCCCGATTCGTTTGTAACCAGGCGGCAAACGATTCCGCACGTGCTTTATTTCTGGCAATATTCTTCCGCCCCGAAAACCTTCGGAAAATGAACCGCTTGAGAAATACCGGAAGCAATTAGCGTCTTTAGAAAAATTCTATCAGCCTGAGAGACTGTTTTTGTGGTGATGAAAAAATTGACATGACAAGATTATTACCGAATACGCAGGAGAAAAAACCACTATTCACCCAAAATCATACAATCCAACAAAGCAAAAAGCATCATAAACAGGCGTAAAACCAGCAAATTTCAACCTTGCTGATTTATACAACCTGAGTGGAAAAAAGCCCAAAAATGAACTCAAGAAAACGGGCATAAATACTTAGAGCCGCCTGTAAGCAACAAATCAATTCATGCTTGAAATGGTGCGTTAAAGCAACACAAAGCCGGTCAAGAAAGACGTTCAACGGGCTGAACCAGATAACGGGAATCCAGAGTTAGCTAGGGAAGAAGAATTCATGCAGCATGTTTCATGTGCATATTATCTATACATAAAGTGTGAAACAAATCAATGCAAACGGCGTGTTTGGGATAGCTACAGGTTTATCACTCCTTCACCACCCGCACAAAGCCCGCATTGCTCAGCCTGATAAAATACACACCCGCCTCAAGCGCACCGAGATTAACAGAAAACTGTGTACCGCTGCCTGATGCCTGTGCATGCACCTCGCGTCCGCGCACATCATACACACGCAGAAATCCGGCTTCAACCGGTGTTGCAGTGGTAAGCCAGACAATATCCTGCGCCGGATTCGGATACACTGTGGTTGCGGCCGCATCAGTTTGCGGCACCGAAAGCGGATTAGCTAAAAGCACAATGGGATTGAGCGCTTCCACACTGTCGCCGGCGGCGGTGTAGAGCGTGAGTTTGAGCACGTAAGTGCCGGGCTGCAGCCCTGTGGTGTTCCACACGGCGAGCGGGGCGTGACGTACTTCGGTAGCTATGTTGGTGGTGATGGCGTTCCATTGCAGCGACTGTGCCGGGAACTGATACGCCAGGCTGTAGCTGCCGAAAGCGGTGGGATTTCCGTCGGGGCCCTGATCAATCCAGGCCGAGCCGGTTACGGGCAGTTGCATGTTTACAGCGGCAGTGTCGGGCTGTTCAAGGGCGGCCATCCACACCACGCCGCCGTTGTAGGGCAGCGGATCAAATGCCAGGTTGTTTTGCACGGCTATGAGTGTGCTTTGCTGCACAGCCGTGGGCGGTAAAAACGGCAGCCAGCTGTAGCCCAGCACAAAGGTCGATTGTTTTTCGCTGCGGCAGGTGGTATAACAGATTGTACCAATGCCAAAGACCGTAGTCGAATCGGTTGACCAGAAATAGCCGCCGCTGCCGTCAACCACCGTGTTACCGGCCTGAATAGCGGCATGCTGCTGCGCGCCTACTTCGCCAAGCACACAACTGTCAATAAGCACAGCCGACGAATCGAACACATACATGCTCCATGTTTCTACTGAAGTATTGTTGAGCTGGAGATTGCGGTCGGCCAGCGGCGCGGTGTAGCTGCTGTAGTTTGTGTTATTGAAAATGCCTTGTACCAGCGCCGTATCGCCATACTGAAACCAGCAGCCAATGAGGCGCAAATCGGAATTGCTGATGGTGACATCCGATCCGTTTACCGGCATGAGTGCCCACAGTACATTGGTACACGAGTCGGCAGCGGCGTTGTAGTTTATGCCTGAAATGCCCGGCAGCGTATTGTTGAATACGTAGTTATAAAGTGTATCGCCGGGCGGAAAGCTGTAATTGATTACCGCGCCGGGCGGAAACTGGTGCCAGAGAATCACCGAATCGGCATGCGTAAACTGCACATTGATGCTGTCCTGCAAAATGTATTCGCCGGTGAGGTTGCTGCCGCTGATGTTTACTGTTGACTGCCCTACAACCGAAGCGGTGGTCCAGTCGGTATTGTGCACATTGTTCCATTCCAGCACCACATTGCCCGCCAGGCCGAGGTAGTGCGACATACCGCTGTAGTTGAGCGAACAATTCTGCAAATGAATTTCGCCCTGCTGAAAGGCATACATACCACGTTCGTAGAAAAAAGCCTGCGGAAAACTGAGTGTGGAATTTTGTGCAAACAGTTTTCCCTGTCCCCACACGTAAATATCGCCGGTATCCGAAACTGTGGCATTATTAAATATAAGTACCCCGTCATTAAACACCCAGATCGGGCCGGTATGTGTCCAGTTTCCGGTTATCACCAGCGTGTCGTTGGCCACAAGTCCTACGATAAGTGTATCGGTGCTTAGCAGCTGCTGCGGAGTCTGTGCAGCGATAAATGCTTCGGGGGATAATGCCTTCATTTGCCGCGATTTTTCCCACACAGGCATATAATTCGTTTGTGCAGATGAAGGTGATGAAGGAGCAGCAATCGTGCGGGTAAAACCTTCAGTCAGCTGACTATTAATTTGCAACTGAGCTTGCGGCGAAATTTGCGCGGCGAGCGGAAGGGCGAGTAAAATACAAAGAGAAACAAGGAGACGCATGATGAACCGGCTGAATGGTTGCGACCATTAAATTACGAAAACCAATCATACTACGGCCTATCGCATTACATCTGTAAATGCCTCAAAACAATAGGACGCGGCTTTTACCTTGAGTTTTTTTTCATACACCTGCTGCAATTCGTTTATTGCGGCCGCATCGCCCTGCGCGGCTTTCATGGATGCAGGCACTACGCGGCTGCGCTGCTCAACAAATAATGGCGGGTAAATGCCCTGCTCCACCGCATACTGCGCACTCATAAATTCGAAATACACTACACGGCGTTGCGGCTGTGTGGTAAGCACACCCGAACTATGCGCCAGCATGAGATCATGTACAAGTACATCACCGGGCTGCATGCACAAACTTTGATAAGGCATTTTTTCCAGTTCACAGATGCTGACTTTGCTGAGGTGGCTTTGCGGAATAATGCGCAGTGCACCGTTGTCATCGTCAGACGCATCGAGGTAAATGCCAATCATAATTGCTTTGCCGGGATGCGGCGAAACCACGTCCTGGTGCCAGTTTACAGGCGAATTATCGCCAATATTTTTGACCACCACAAAATCCTGCACCAGAAAAAAATCGTCGCCGCAAATACGTTGCGCAATGCCGCGCAGCCAGTCCGATGCCAGTACTTCAGTAAACACAGGCGCTGATTTGGGGACTATGCTGTTTATTCCTATCACATACTCTTTTCCATGCAGCCCCTGTACAATGGCCCACTCGTTCTGATTTTCGGGATTGCGGCAAAGTGCATCCACCGCACTGCCAAGTTGTTCGAGCTTTTCACGATTTACACATCCCGAAAGGCGAAGCCAGCCTTGCGCATGAAAATGTGCAAGTTCTTCCGCTTCAAGTAATCGGGGAGTCTCAAACATAAATTAGCAGGATATAGATTAAACCGTTTTCTGCAAAAGCAAACAGTCGTTAAATGTATCACTCATTACCTGCAAAAAACAGGATCGCTCAAAATTCAGGCAATTATACTTACTTACGAATGAGTCTCACGCAATAAAATTGTAAAAACTGCGCATCATGACAGAATCAGGCTACATCGAACTCGGCATTTCCTTTCTTTTTATTCTGCTTCTTCTTTCGGTAGCTACATCAGCAATCAATGAGATTATTGTTTATCTGTTTAAACTGCGCAGCAAGTTTCTGGTGAATGGAATTACCAGCTTACTGGGCAATACATCTGCAGGGAATACGCTGCTGGATAAAATATATTCGCATCCGCAGGTCAAATCACTTATCAGCGCCAAAGGCCGGAAGCCTTCACATATTCCTACATCTGTTTTTTCAATTGCACTTACTGATGCTGTTAATTCCACACTACCTGCTCAGGAAAGCCAAACATCAGGAACAGAAACAGCTGAAACAAATGCGTTTGAACAATTCAATAAGGCTGTAACAGCCATGCCTGAAGGCGATACGAAACTCATTTTACAGAATCTGGCTCAGTTCTCCGATAACGGTGAGCAACTTATTGAAAACATTGGTAAATGGTTTGATCAGTATATGCTCAGCGTTTCAATCTGGTACAAACAACGCATTCAGCGCATGTTATTTTTCATCGGGCTTGGCATAGCTGTTTTTTCAAACACCGATACCTTCAGCCTGCTTGAAGAACTGCAGCACGACAATATGCTGGCATCACAAATTACAAAAGCAGCCAATCAGTTCATCGCTTCACACGATAGTATGGCGAATCATCCTGACTCGCTGGGTAAAATGATTAGTCAGGTTGACAATACTTTTACTCAACTTGACATTTTTGATTTACCCATTGGCTGGGAAAAGCCCAACGCTGACGTACATCACAACCTCAGCGATTATATTAACGACAACGACCTGAGCTGGACCACACCTTTTGGCTGGGTTGTTACCGCGTTGTTACTTTCAATGGGTTCACCGTTCTGGTTTCAGTTGCTGAAAAAATTAGTCAACTTCCGCAAAGAAATTAAAGAGACGGCGGGAGAATAAGCACCCGTTAAATGAGGTTTCCTTTAGAAGCTGTCCAAATTTTATCCTTCGGCTTTGTTATGTCTCATTTTATCTCATCCTTCGTTGGAGTTTTTGCTGATACTCTCCAAGTATCTGCTGCAAACCCCGCCTTGTCTGAGAAAAAATGAACTCATAACAAATCTCA